>NZ_JAIQZM010000021.1:0-38108 GCF_023333595.1 Argonema galeatum A003/A1 | reverse complement strand
GACTGCCAATAGCACAAGCGCCCAGGCTAAATACTGGTTCTACTAATAACAGCAGAGGTGTGCCTCAATTACCAGGACTGCCAATAGCACAAGCGCCCAGGCTAAATACTGGTTCTACTAATAACAGCAGAGGTGTGCCTCAATTACCAGGATTGGCAATAGCTCAACCACCGACGTTGAATGTTAGCGACATCAATAACAACAAAAGTGTTCTTCAACTACCAGGAGTCTCAGGAGTAGGAGTGCCGAGACGAACCCCCGTGCAACCGCAACGCCGCAAGCCAGAGTTCACGGGCGGACTGGGCAAACTACCAAAACCACCGGCATCCACCGTCAACACAGTGGCAAGGCGATCGCAACGCACGCCATCCACTCCCACCAGAGTCGCCAGAACGCCACAACGCAGCCAACAGCTAGCTAGCACTAGCACAGTGGCAAGGCAACCGCAGCGCACGCCATCGACTCCCACCAGAGTCGCCAGAACGCCACAACAAACGCCAAGGCCAGCAACAGTGGTACGGCAGCAAAGGACGCCATCCACTCCCACCAGAGTCGCCAGAGCGCCACAGCGGACGCCAAGGCCAGCAACAGTGGCACGGCAGCAAAGGACGCCATCCACTCCCACCAGAGTCGCCACAGCGCCACAGCGGACGCCAAGGCCAGCAACAACAGTGGCAGCGGCCCCCCCGACAGCCACTCCAAATGCGACACCTACCGCTCCTGCTCTAATTGCGCCGCCTCAACCTCCCGAAATTCCCGTATTACCGCCTCCTCCAGACCCTACTTTGGCAAACGGGGTTGAAGTTTCGGGTGTGATTATAGTCAATAATGAAGCTCAGGCGATCGTTAAAGCACCGAATGAAGCGACAACTCGGTACGTCAGGGCTGGGCAGCGGTTGTCAAACGGGCAGGTGCTGGTCAAACGAATTGAAATGAGTGAAGGCTCGGAGCCGATCGTCATTCTGGAGCAAAACGGCGTTGAAGTGTCTAAAGCAGTTGGGGAAAAACCGATCGCACCTGCACAACCAGGGGCACAACCAACTACTCCCGCAGCGACTGTCTAATTATTCATTAAAAAGCTAACCCCTGAGCCTCTTTCCTTACAAGGGAAGGGGGATTAGCTATGACTCTCCTTCCCGCGTCGGAGAGGGGTCTGTTGATGCAATATATGTAAAGATGAACAAACAATCGAAATGCTTCTAGAAAACCAGAGATATCAATTTGAATTCCCCGGACTGCCCTTAGCCGTTTATCGGGAGTTAGCAGCTCATCTGCGTCAGGTAGAAGGTGTGGAAACGGGCCTTATACCTCAGCAGTCCCAGCAGTTTGATTATAATCAGAGCCAAGTGGGAAGCCTGTGGGTTGAGTATTCCGAAGCGGCTGACGCAGTAGCTCGCCAACGGGTGGATCGGATTTTGCAGTATTATCGCGAGCGTTACGGCACAAAAATAATGGGTAACAAAGAATTTTAGATTTTAGATTTTAGATTTAATTTCAAGAAGCAATCTGCGATTTGAAATTACCTAATTACCAATTACCAATTACTAACTATGGGTACGATTCAAGCTTTACGGGGAACACGGGATATTCTACCAGAAGAAGTTGTGTATTGGCAGCGGGTAGAATCTGTGGCGCGGGATATTCTCGGTAGAGCTGCTTATCAGGAAATTCGCACTCCTATTTTTGAGGAGACGGGACTGTTTGAGCGCGGCATTGGTGAAGCTACTGATGTTGTAGGTAAAGAAATGTACACTTTCCTTGACAAGGGAGAGCGTTCTGTTACATTGCGGCCTGAAGGAACAGCAGGGGTAGTGCGGGCTGCGATCGAACACGGCATTTACGCCCAAGGTGGAGTGCAGCGGCTTTGGTATACGGGGCCGATGTTTCGCTACGAACGTCCGGGAGCGGGCAGGCAGCGGCAATTTCACCAAATTGGGGTGGAGGTGTTGGGCAGTCCTGAACCAAGGGCAGATGCGGAGGTAATTGCGATCGCTACCGATATCCTCGAAACTCTCGGACTCAAAAATCTCCACCTCAATATCAATTCTTTGGGGAATCGAGACGATCGATTGACTTATCGGCAAGCACTTGTAGATTATTTGACTCCATACAAAGCAGAATTAGACCCCGATTCTCAAGATCGTCTCAGTCGCAATCCGCTGCGAATTTTGGATAGCAAGGATAAGCGTACCCAGGAAATTGCCGAGAATGGCCCCAGTATTTTGCAATATCTCGGCCCTGATTCAAAGCGGCACTTTGAAAAGGTACAGCAATTCTTGAGCGATTTGGGGATTTCCTATCAGGTGAATCCTCGTTTGGTACGCGGTTTGGATTACTATACCCACACCGCTTTTGAAGTTATTTCTGATGATAGGGAATTGGGTTCCCAAGCAACTGTTTGCGGTGGTGGTCGCTACGATGGATTGCTGGCAGAATTGGGTGGGCCAGATACTCCATCTGTAGGTTGGGCGATCGGTCTGGAAAGATTAATTATTCTGCTGCAAAAACTGCAATCTCCTCCAAAGTTTGGACTGGATTTTTATGTAGTTTCGCGAGGAGAAAAGGCAGAGGCGCAAGCGCTTTTGTTGACTCAAAAATTGCGTCGGGCTGGATTTAGTTTGGAGTTAGATTTGAGCGGAAGTGCGTTTAAAAAACAATTTGCTCGCGCTGATAAAAGTGGTGCTGTTGGTTGCTTGATTTTGGGCGATGAAGAAGCCGAAAGTCAAACCGTTAAGTTGAAGTGGATGGCGACAAAAGAACAACAGACTCTAGCTCAAGTTGACTTACTGGAAAAAGCAGATGAACTGCGGCGTGAAATTGATAGCCTTAAGACAAAGGAGAATTAATCGTGAATCCACAAATTTTAGAAAAAACAGAAAACTTTGTAGTTGAAGAAGATCGACGTCTAACTTTATATGGAGTTACCTGGGAGCAATACGAAACTATCCGCGACACCCTGGATGATTATGCCGGGTTGAAAATGATTTACATAGAAGGAACTCTGGAGTTTTTTATGCCGGGTGCTAAACATGAAAGGATAAAATCAGTAATCGGGCGATTGGTTGAAACCTACTCTTTAGAAACTAATATTAGACTTTATGCCTCTGGTTCTACAACCTATCGTAAAAAGGCCGAAGAAAAAGGATTAGAACCGGATGAAAGTTACTCTATTGGAGAATTCAAAGAATTTCCAGACTTTGCCATAGAAGTTATTGTTACCAGTGGGAGTATTGCTTTACTGGAGGTTTACAAGGGTTTAGAAATTCCAGAAGTATGGATATGGAGGAATGGTAAGTTATCTTTGTACTATTTACGAGGGGAGAACTATGAACTAATTGAAAGAAGTAATTTTTTGCCGGAATTAGATATTGAGTTATTAGTTCGCTGTGCTAATATTCCCGATCAATATGATGCTGTCGTCGAATTTCGCAACGCCATCCGTTAATAATCGCTCCCAGTGAAATCGGATTTTTGGCTATGAGGAGTTGTTATGCTTTTGTTCAAAAAAATAACATTTTTATTCCTCTGCTCCCCTGCTCCTCTGCACAAGCGCTCAAATAGCATAGTAAATACGGAAGAGCCATTTTTTCCCTTCTTCCCTTCCAGGCGGGAGGCAAGAGCCCCTCAAAACGCATATTACCTGAGAAGTAGATACAATATTCAGATGTAAGCTTCTGGTATAAACTTTTTCACCGTGACCCCTCCAAGAAAAGTTACTCCAGGGCAACCTCTGACTGCTTCCCAAAAAGCAGGTCTTGAATTGGTCGCCCGTTTGCATGGTGGACGAGATGTGGTGCTGGCGATCGATCTTACCGAAAGTGTAGGTTTAAATGACGAAGGTCGCAATCGTCTGCGTCAAATAGTTCAAGATAGTCTGCACCCCGGAGATTCCGTCTACGTCGTTCCTTTTGCCACGAATGTAAATCCCCTACCACCAGCCATTGAATTTAACGGGAAAAGAGAAGATATTGATAGAATCTTACAGGTTGTACCGCTCGATCGCGATCCAAACCTCCGCAATACAGATATTCAGCGTGCAGAATTAATTATATATCAAAATCTTGCTCAAGTCAATCACGATCGGCTGCAAGAAAATCAGCCAATCAAGCCTCAGTCAGTTGTTTGGATTACCGATGCTCCCCTGTTCAGTAAATCGGGACAAGAGTGGATTGAAACGCCTGCTGACAGTCCTTTTCGAGTGGAAAGCTCCGAAGAAAGTCAACAGCGGCGGGAGTGGATTCAGGCTTTGCCAATGCGCGATCGCAAATTGGCAATCCGAACAAACGATAATAAAGAATATAACCTGACTGTTGTTGATATTGACCCTACCGTTCAGGAATTATGCACCCCAGCACCAGGCGGTAGAGAAACCTGTTTGGTTACTCCTTATTTAATAAAGCAGCTGTGGCTACCAGCGTCAATTTCCGTCATAGTATTCATTGCTTTAGTGGTGGCGGGAATAAAATATTATCGCCTACAAAAGAAGTGGCAGCTAATAGTAGATTTTACCGCCACAGCCAAAGAAGAAGACCAAATTTGCTATCTAGGACACAAAAAACGAATTGCTATTGGTGAATATGATTCTACTTGTGATGATTCAATTGACACTCCAGGGCCAGAAGTGAGAGCATATTTAGAGCGGAAAGGTGATAAACTTTACTTAGTGCCAACGGGTGACGCACCAATTTATTACAACGGTCGAGAAATCACCGTGCAGACTCTCATCACTGGATACCGGATAAGGTTGAATTGTCCAGATTCTAGAAAACGCGATTACGAGATAGTTATTAAACTAATAAAATAGCATTCAAGGAAATGCAATGACAACACCGCCAGCCGATTATGACAATAGTTGGAAACAAGCGATCGAGCTATATTTCGAGCAATTTATATTGCTGTGTTTTGCTCAACTTCATCCTTTAATTGATTGGAGTCGCGGTTTTCACGTTTTGGAACAAGAACTGCAACAAATAGTAGGAGAAGCCGAATCAGGTAAGCGACTAGCAGATAAACTGTTTCAAGTTTGGCTGCTGAATGGAGAGGAAACTTGGGTATTAATTCATATAGAAGTTCAAAGCCAAACCGAATCAGACTTTGCGAAACGGATGTATCAATATAATTATCGAGCTTTCGATAAATACGAAAGACCAGTGATTAGTTTAGCAGTTTTAGGAGATGAAACAAATTCTTGGCGACCAGCTTTATATGAGTATGTTTTGGATGGCTTTCAGTTGCGGATGCACTTTCCCATAGTCAAAGTCTTAGATTACGAAAGTCAGTGGGAGGATTTGGAACAAAGTGCTAATCCTTTTGCCATTATGATCATGGCACATTTGAAGACAAAAGCCACGAGCGGTAATCTGGAAGAACGGAAACTTTGGAAGTGGACTTTGGTGCGGGGACTTTTTGAAAAAGGTTACACTAGAGACGATATAGTGCAGCTATTTCGAGCGATCGATCGAATGATGGCTTTACCGAGGGAATTACAGCAGCAATTTAAGCAAGAAGTAAATCGCTATCAGGAGGAAAGAAGAATGCGTTTTTTAAGTAGGATTGAAGAAGAAGCTATAGAAGAAGGAATTCAGCAGGGAGTTTTGCAAGCTGTCCGAGGGGATGTAATTGAAGTTTTGGAAATGCGGTTTCAAGAGGTATCGCCAGAACTGAATGAAGCGCTGAATAAAATCAATGATGTGTCGGTGCTGAAACAACTTCATCGAGTAGCGATTACAGTTAATTCAATCTCGGAATTTCAGCAATTACTTTGAGAAAGAAACCCGGTTTCTTGGAGAAACCGGGTTTCTGAGAAGATAATAAGAAGGAGGTAAAAAAATGACTCAATCAACCAGTAACAACCAGTTTCGTGGCATTAACCGCACAATTTGTATAGGATTAGGCGGTACTGGTCGAGATGTTTTGATGCGAATTCGGCGGTTAATTGTCGATCGCTATGACGATTTAACCAAATTGCCGATCGTAAGTTTTGTCCACATCGACACCGACAAAGCTGCTACCCAAGTATCTGGATTGCGGACGGGGAGTACCTATCACGGTGTTGACTTAAGTTTCCGGGAAGCAGAAAAAGTCGGCGCCACCATGACATCATCGGAAGTTACTAATTTCGTGCAAGGAATGGAACGCCGATCGAATTACGATCGCCAAGGCCCATACGACCATATCGCCAGATGGTTTCCGCCGCAATTATTGCGGAATATCAAAGCAGTGGAAGAAGGCGCAAAAGGAATTCGACCTGTAGGAAGATTGGCCTTTTTTCACAACTATCGCAAAATTCAAAGTGCCATTCAAACAGCAGAAAATCGCACGCGGGGACACGAAGCAACCTTACTGAAATTGGGACTAACAGTTGAAGAGGGATTGAATATTTTTGTGGTTGGTTCTCTCTGCGGTGGTACGGGTAGTGGGATGTTTTTGGATGTCGCTTATAGTTTGAGGCAAAGTTATGGCGATAGCAAAGCCAAAATTGTTGGTTATTTGGTGATTAGTCCAGAGTTATATGGCAATACTCCTAACATGATCGCCAATACTTACGCCGCTCTCAAAGAACTCAATCATTATACCACTCCTAGCACAAAATTTGAAGTTTGTTACGATATGCAAACTACAAAATTCGTGCGGGAAACACGACCGCCTTTTGACTACGCATATTTAGTTTCCAATCAAACCAGCAGCGACTATAAAATTCTCAAACAAGCGAAATTGTGCAACGTAATCGCGCATAAAATTGCGCTAGATTTTTCCGGCGAATTAGCACCTGTTGTGAAGGGAATGAGGGATAATTTTACCTCACACATGATTCAGTGGGACGAGCATCCCCGTCCCAACGTTCAGCAGTATTTAACATTTGGATTGGCGGCAATTTATTTTCCCCGCGATATCATAGTGCAAATCGCTTTGACTCGGATTAGTTTGAAATTAGTTGCATTCTGGTTAAATGGTTCGGGACAAAGCCCAGATCCTCAACGGTTATTTGAACAATTTATAGTTCAATATAATTGGCATAGCGATTTGGCGCAAAGGGATGGTTTTACTACCAGATTAGCAGAAGCGGTTCAAGAATCGAATAAGACTTTTGTCGGTACGCTGAACAGTTGGAGAAATACTAAGTTAGAAAAAGCAATCAACGAGTCCAAAAATAAGGACGATCGCAATGGTTTAAGACAAACTTTGCCGCGCGAATTCCGAGAGCAATTTAGAAAAACCCAACCTGGTGAAAATGAAAGCACGAGAGGAATTTGGCTGACCAGACTGATACAAGTAAGCCCAGAAATTTTGAAACAACTCAAGGAAAACATCGATCAATTTTTGGCAACTTTAATGACACCGGGAACTGCCAATTTTTCGATTAAGAGCGCTCGCGACTGGTTAGATGCTTTGCAAACAGATTTGGATAAATATCAGCGACAGCTAGAGGAGGAGATTACTGAATTTGGTGGGGTACGCAAATTAGAAGATTTGGAGAAGAAATGGCGGGATGCAGAACAGGTAATTGAAGATATCGAGCAGAAATTTAAGCCTTTCGGTAAAAATGGAGAAGTGCAAACAGAAGCCAAAAGAGTAGTGCGGGAAGTTTGCGATTTAATCAAACGTAATTTTGATTTTGCCGTCACTCAAGAAGCTCTCCAAATTGTCAATAACTTGCAAAAGCACCTGCGCGATCGATCGACTCAAATGGCTGGTTTCAGTCGGGTAGTTGATAACTTGAAAAGCGACTACGAAAAAGAGGAAAGCGATCTCAGAGAGATTAATTTTGATGAAATGAGCGGCGAGGCAATTTTTGACAATGAAGATATTGAAAATTGTTACAAAACATTGTTGCCCAGCAATGATTTTCGATCCCAATTGGTGCTACTGAGTAAGGAAATAACAGAAGCAGCGGGAGTCGAAGAGTCGATCGCTTATCTAATGGAGCGCACCAATCAAGAACAACTCCAAAAAGAAATAGACCTGAAAGTAGACAGCTTGTTTGGATCTCGCAGCAATCAAATTGTCAAATCAGTAATTAAGCGTTTCATTCAAAATTACAACGCTTCCGAACGACGTACTCGTTTGGCACAAGTTAGAAAGGAAGCAGAACCGCTGCTGCATTTAAATTTGAGCGCTCCTTACTTCCACCAAACACCAGCAAAAAGAAGTGACTTAGTGGGATTTAAAGATACTGACGATTCGGAAGTGCAGCAGTTTAAAAGCATTCTAACCAGCGATTCGGGAATTTCGGAAAATGCGCTCAAACCAACTCAAGCTGAAGACGAAATTTTAATCGTGACTGAATATGCCGGTTTTCCTCTCCGATTGATTAGCGGTTTGGAAGCGATGCGAAACCCTTACATTCGAGAGAATAATATGGGTGGTTTTCTCCATAACGATTATCGCACTGTATTTACCGATATTATTCCTCCAGATGCCAGAACGATCGAGGATTTGGAGGATGTTTTCTATCCTTGTTTGGCGTTTGAGTTAATTAAGCAGAACCCGAAAACTCAGCAGTTGGAATTTCAATATTACGATGGTTTGCGAGATACTCACAATACTGCCGCGCTCAGTCCGGAGTGGAGTCAGGCTTTAGAAGAACTCGCTAACAGAAGCGATATGACTGGAGCTTTGAAGCAACTTTTGGAGGGTGCGGAAACACAGATAGAGAGACAACCAAATCGCTGGCAAGATTACTACTTACCCAAACTGAGGCAATTTGTCGATCGCGTCGATAAACTACCAGAAGAAGACCCCAATTATCCCTACAAAGCAACCGTAGTGGGAGTTTCGGGAACTACCACCACAGTAGCCAAAGAAGGAATCATCGATCGCTTCCGCAAAAAGATGGAAGCGCGAGTTAAATCCATCTCAGCACCAAATTCTCCGCCAAGAAAACCTCCCCAGGAGCTAGAAGTTATCTCAGCCGAATTTTTAGAGCCCGTAGATTCTACCGATCCCAAACAGATCGAACTACAAAAGTTAGAACAGGAATTAAAAGATGACTTGATTACTCAAAAAGGGTACGAAATAAAACGTCAACAAATCCTGCAAAAATACTCTTAGCAATCGCGGCATAGGTTGGGTTTCGTTGCATCAACCCAACCAACAAACTTCTCACCAAAATTATTCAAGGGTGTATGTACGACAACGTTTGCAAATTTATCACCGAAGAATTCACAGCCGATATCGCCACCTGGCTATTAGGTTCACCAGTCAACTTAACTCTACTGAGTCTTTCCGAATTATCCTTAGAACCAATTAGAGCAGATTCTCTAATTCTACAGGATGTTGATAATAATTTAGTACTCCATTTAGAGTTTCAAACCGATCCCGATCCCGCAATACCTTTTCGGATGGCTGACTATCGCCTGCGCGTTTATCGTCGTTTTCCACAAAAAAGAATGCGCCAAATAGTCATTTATTTGCGAAAGACAGGTTCCCAATTAGTGCAGCAAACTTCTTTTCTTTTAGAAAGAACAACTCATTCATTCGATGTGATTCGCTTATGGGAAAGACAGCCAAGTGAATTTCTCAATCCTAATTGTGTGGGATTATTACCATTTGCCGTGTTAAGCAATACGGAAAATCCCCAAGAAATCCTCAATCAAGCCGCACAATTGATTGAGGAAATACCAGAAAGAATGGTACAAATTAACTTAGTTGGTACTGCCGCCATCTTAGCTGGGTTAGTATTGAAGGAAGAGGTCATTAAAACAATCCTACGGGAGGAAGTTATGAGGGAATCAGTGATTTATCAAGAAATTTTGCGAACTGGATTTCAGCGGGGTCGTCTGGAGGGCAGACAGGAAGGTATTCAGCAAACTCAAGAGCAAATTGCTCGTACTTTGCTGCAAAGAAATATGCCTGTAGAGGAAGTGGCAAGTCTGACAGGACTGACAATTGAACAAGTGCAAAGTCTACAGAATTCTGTGGATAATAACTGAATTTTAGCGTGACCAGGTTGAACCTGGTCACGTCAACTAGGAGACTCTGCCTCCTTGTCGAGGGTAGCTCGGAAGATCCTCTTAAAACACGAGAACAGTTTATCATCAGAATCTTAAGGTTTTTGCCATGCCGCTAGTACCGCCTTACTTAGTTTTTCTCACTTTCGTACTTGTAATTTTGCCATCTATAGCTGCTATTTTATTACGCTTTGCTCTCCATAGCCATCTGGCGGAGCAAGTGGTTAAAGTGAAAATGTTGCTCGCTGGTAACAGCAGTATAACGGAACCTAATATCGTTAAAAACCTGAAGTCAAGGTTTAAAGAAGCCAGTAGTAATTTAGAGCAGGTTAATACTGGAGCATTAATAGATCAAGTTTATAGCGAAGAGACAGTTTGGGGAATATCCTGCGAACAAATTGATTATTACTGCCGCATTCTCCCTAACTTACTTCTATCATTTGGATTGCTGGGGACTTTTCTAGGTATTATCATCAATTTGTCGGCACTTAGTCAAACGATCGGTCAAACCAATGCCAGCAATGTTAGCGATTTGGTGCGGGAATTGCAAGTACCACTGCAAGGTATGGGAATTGCCTTCACCACTAGCTTAACTGGAATACTTTTTAGTGCTTTGTTAACAGTAGTTAACTTGCTATTCAATGCTAATCTTGTCAAGTATCAACTTATTAATTCTCTAGAAGATTATCTTGATAATGTTTATCATCCCACACTACAGGGTCAAACTCGCCTGGATAAAATAGTGCATGGTATGGCAGATTCATTTGAAAATTTCTTAACTAGATTTGGGGTAACTGTAAGAGAAGCGGTGGAAGGTTCTCTGAAAGATAAACTGCAAGAAATTTTTGATGCTAATATTAAAGCGACTCAACTAGCAGAAGAGGTATACACCAGATTTGCGGAATCTTCTGGTACAATAGCTAGTGGTGCTAATCAATTTAAAACATCTGCTAATGACTTGGCAAATGCTGTGGCGGCGATGATGATAACTGCCGATCGCTTTGAACAAGTGGGCCAAATATTTGAGCATAGCCAATTTCCCCAAAGGTTATCCGAGGCGACAGCAGATATGGCTAGCACGCAAGCTGAATTTTCTCATTCTGCTTCCATTTTAGCTGAATCGGTTCAATCAATAAAAAAAGCAGTGAGCGAACTGCGACGTTCCAGTCAGCAGTTCTTGAGTTTGCAAGAAGAAGTCAGCAGTATTAATCAGACATCAGGGCAATTTTTAGATTTGTATCAAAACCATCAGAAATCTCTCGATGAGATTCTTACACAACTCCAGCAAGCATTGCCGAGTTTCCAGTCAATTATGGAATTACAATCTGGAGGCGATAATTTCGATAAATTACAAGTGGAACTGACGAATTTAGTGGAGACGCTGAGGAACTATACAGAGGGTGTTAGTCTGGGTATTCAGGCTGTCGGCGATCGCATTTCCGAAACTATCAATAACCAATCCAATACTAACAACTCTCAACTTCAAGTTGTCATAGACAATGTTCAGGAAGGCATTAATCATTTGAATGACACAAAACATGAAGTTTACAGGTTGAGACAAGCACTGGAAAAGAGGTCAAATAAAGAGAGTGTGGATGAAGCCAAATTAGATGAGATAGTAGATAAACTCAACAAAATTTAGGCAATATCTATAAAAATAATTGGGGGCCGATCGTGCGTCGTCGTTCACGGCATATTAATTCAAATGAAGAAGAACTCAACATCTGGCCAGCTTTCACAGATTTAATGTCTAACGCTTTCATGATTTTGAGTTTATTTTTCCTACTATCTATCGTTAAAGCATCGATATTAAAATCAACTTCAGAACAGACAATTGCCAAACTGAGTCAAAGTGAAGAACAACTGAAAAAATTAGAAAACCGGGTAGCTTTTTTGCAGGAGGAATTGCGGCTAAAGACAAATCAAGTAACCAACCTAGAAGGACAGGTTGAACGACTGAAATCACCGCCAATTATTGTAATTAAAGATTCAGGAGAGTATAAATTTGAAAAAGGTAAAGCAGATTTGCCTAGCGGATTGCGTAGTAAAATTGAAACAGATTTTGCCAATCAAATTGAACGTTATGGCAGGGAATATAAAGGCTATGTTGTAGAAGTCATCGGTCATACAGACGGGCAAAAAAATAGTAGTAGATATAGCAATTTAGATGATATCCTAGAAATTGGAAATCTTAGTCAAGTTCAAGTAGGATCTAATGCAGATTTGGGTTTAATGCGAGCATTAGCAGTTGTGAAAGTACTTGAGGATATTCAAAGGAAAGGTCGCTTAAAAGGGTTAAACTTTCGTGCCTATTCCGCTGCACAATTGGTTTTGCCAAAAGAATACTTTCCTCCTAGCAATGGTAATGCGGATGAACCAACGCGGCGGCGCATTGAAATTAGGTTTACTCCGCCTGGGGTGGAGAGATAGAACAAAGATTTTATAGGTACGTTGTTGCGCTTCAGCGCTAAATCTGGCGCTAAAGCGCAACAACGTACCTTTTTTAATGTGTCATTTCAATTCTGTTGTTTCTCCCTGACATACCCAAGCACCCCAATAAAAAGGATGCTCTAAAGGTGTTTCTTCCTCTTGACAACATACGCTATTTTGTGATATTAATCCTTGTAATACTTGGCGACCGAGATCGAATTGACGTAACTCTCTAATGGTGATGGTGCGGATGTAATTTTGGCTCTCTAGTAATGCGTTGGAACGACCAAAACCGCGTTCCAAATTATCAAAAAATCGCTCCATTAATAGGGCAGTTGCTTTGTCTGGGACAGGCCACAAACTCATTACTAAAGTTTTCGTTCCGGCGACAGCAAAAGCGCGACGCAAACCGAAGACACCTTCGCCTGTTTTAAGATCGCCGATCGCAGTATTGCAAGCCGATAATACCGTGAGTTCGTTCGCCCAAAGGTCGAGTGCGGCTACATCTTGGGCAAACAGAAAGCCTTTGCCAGCTTTTTCCGGGAGAGTTCCGCCGGATAGCCAGATGTTCGCACCTGCTAAGGCAAGTCCAGAACGCAGCATGGGGTTTTCTACTTTTGTCGCAGAAAAGCGGCTCCCAAATAGCCGACTCTGCAAAGTGGGTGGTTGATGGGGCAAGTCGGGTAAGAAAACGCCGTGAGTAGCAATCAGTAAGATACTGGGAGATGGGCTTTTTGTAATCTGAGTTTCCAGTGCTTGAGCATCCAAATAGGGCGATACTTCCAGCTTTTTGGCAACTGCTTCACCCAGAAACCTTGTACCTGGTGCGCGTTCCAAGGTATTGCCCAACACCGATAGAAACCCGGTTTCTCCAAGAAACCGGGTTTCAGATGCCCCACCCAAATCAAAATCAGGATCGGCAATAATTAGAGGTGCAGTAGCGGGACGAGTTGGTTGAAAATGGGAACGCAAAATATCGCGTCCGACACTGAGGTAAGAGATAGTATACTCATCCATTAAAAATCGCGTTCCCGTCTCATCGGGCAATAACTGAAACGGCAACAAATTTAATTCGCCATCGGGAGAAACTAGCAAATATTTACTATCGCCTATTACAGCAGCAATGGGATCGAAAATCGCTTTTCGCAATCCCATGCCAAAGGCGGGATTGTATTTCCTAAAAGTAGGGGTTTCTTCGTCATCATCTCCCATATCCAGCAAGTTACCTTTACCAGAGAAGTAAGAGCGAAATACCCGCAACAATTTATCAATATGTTCCGCTTCTCCTAAATCAATCATCTCTACTTTGTCTGGCTGTTTTGCTGGTAAGATAAAAGCCAGGTAGCGAGCAGATTTGTATTTTAATTCCCCACGCGCCGGGATTGCTTGAAAATTAAAAACATCAAATCGCACGAATTCTACTAAGGTGTAACCTTCGGGTAATTCCAAAGCAACAGCGCAACGGTTAGCAGTTTCGAGTTCCTGTTGCAGTTGGATTTCGGGAACTTGGGATGCTAGTAGTTTTTCTAAGTTTTTGCATTCTGTTTCTAAATCAGATAGGCGCTTTTGATATGCTGCTTGGCGCGTGCGAAATTCGTCTTCAGTAATTTCTGGAGCGGGTAAGGGTGGAGAATAGATTAAGTGAATTTGTTCTGCCCTTAAAGATTGCCATTGCTTAAACTGGGGTGCTAGGTGAGAATAGCGATCGCTATACAAAGCATAGTTGAAAGCAGCGAAGGCAGCAGCAGTTAAAGCTTTGCGTTTGAGTACCAAATCATAAGCTGCTTGTTTTGCTTCAAGAGATTTAGATAGGTGGGAATTAACTAAGGAGAGAAACAAATAAAAATTACCTCTGATATTTTGTAGATAGGCGAAGCGATCATTTTCCGAACTGGTTGCAAATACTTGGCTAATTGTCCTGTTTTCGATTTGAATTGCCTGCATTATGTTTGCTAATGATTCAGTGGGACGTGCGGTGGCAACTAATAATATAGCTAAATTGCTTAAAATTTGGGCCACAAGAGGATGTTCATCCCCCAATAAGGCTCGCCTCAGTTCCAATGCTTGTAGATAAAGGGTTTCGGCTTTTTTATAGCATCCTTGGTCGTGGTAAAGGCCAGCCAAATTATTTATACTGGTAGCCACGTCAGGATGTTCATTTCCTAACAGGTTTCTTCTCAACTCCAATCCTTGCTTCAAAAGACGTTTAGCTTCCTTGTAAAGTCCCTGAGCATGGTAGTGGCTAGCCAAATTGTTCAAACTGTGGGCTATGTCGGGATGCCTATCTCCCCAGTGACTTCGCCATATAACTAAAGCTTTCTGAGAAAGGAGTACAGCTTCCTTGTAGCGCTCCTGAACATGATAGAGTACAGCTAGATTATTCAGGCTAGCAGCCACAAGAGGATGCTTATCTCCCAAAAGGCGTTGTCTCAACGCCAACGCTTGTTGCAAAAGTAGTTCAGCTTCGCTGTAACGTCCCTGTTCCCTATAGAGCAAGCCCAGACTATTCAAATTGGTAGCAACGTCGGGATGTTCATTTCCTAATAAGCTTCGCCATAATTTCAACGCTTGCTCAAAAAATGATTCGGCTTTCGCATAACGCCCTTGAGCTTGATAAAGTACGGCAAAATTATGCAAAGTCTGAGCTACATCATAATGGTCGTACCCTAATAGGCGTTGCGCTATATCCAACGCTTGCTCATACAATGGTTCAGCTTTGCTGTAGCGCCCTTGAGATTCGTATATTACAGCTAGATTATTCAGACTGGTAGCTACAAGAGGATGCTCATCTCCGAACAACTGCCGTCTCATGTCTAATGATTGCTCACAGAGCAATTCCGCTTCGCTGTAGCGTCCTTGGTCATTGTAGAGCATAGCCAAATTATTCAGAGTTATAGCCACATAACGATTCTTATCTCCTAATAAATGTTTGTATATTTTTAATGCTTCCTTAAACAGTAGTTCAGCTTCACTGTAGCGTGCTTGAGCTTGGTAGATCCTTCCTAAAGTATTTAGGATAGCGGCAACATGGCGATCTTTTTCCCCCAATACCTGTTGTTCCTGCTCATTAGGGCAATTTAACAGCGCATGAATCAATTTCACATAAGCTTTGAAGCGTTGTTCATCCATTGGATTTTTCTCCTAAATTTTAGGTCTTAAATTATGCAGTAACGGTATATTCCATGTAGAGAACTTTGCAATCTCTATTGGCTTCCAAATATTCCACTAATTCGTTCAAATGCCCTTCTTGTAGTTGCAAAGTGTTCCCGCTTCCCTCTGGCAACCAATTTAAACTTGGCTTATCCTTCCCAATAACCGCTACAAGCTGCTCTAGACCTACATCACCAGTGATTGTAAACGATTCTTTCACTGAAACAGGCTGGGGCAAAACGGCCACACCCGCACGCAAGTAAGGCTGAGGCGCATAACCTGAAGGACACAAGCAGTAAAACGTGCCACTTGTGCCTTTGTCCAACAGCAATAAGTATGCCGGAGTCTCAAGCTTTACCTCAAAAATAATGTGACTACCTAAAGGAAAGCATTCCTGGTAATCACTCCCCATATCCAGCACACCAGCCAGTTTTGGCCCCATTTTGTCTGTCGGGGTAGCCAGTTTCAGCAATTTTTCCCAAGGGTGGAGAGTCACAGGCGCATCTGCTACTAAACCTTGCTCTTTCGCCCATTGGGGAAATATTACCTCGCGCAGCCAGCATTTTGCATTCGCCCAACGACCATCACCAGTGCTAGGAGGACACCCCGCCGCTTCCAGTTTTTTACAAATTGCAGCCAACTGCTGACGAAAGATACGAGAAGCATCACCGTCGGTTCCCTCAATCAACTTTTCTGCAAACTTAGGATTAGCAACTAATTTTTCGTGAGTTACTTCTCTATTGTCTTCCAGAAAACGTTTCTCAAATATCAGGCTATTCTTACCCGTGAAACCAAAACGGGTTGCCATCGCATCGAGGAAATCTCCCTCGTAATCTTTATATCTAGGTAAATTCATCGCCAATTCATCCTCCACTAACTTCTTTTATCTTAAAGCGCAACTATGGCAAATGTCATTACCAATTTGCCGTTTATCTACTTCAATCTACAAAAATCTACATCTACAGGAATCTACATTCCTCGATAGACAGAAAAAGCCATGTCCTAATAGATTTAAGTTAACCAACCCAAAAGAGGAAACTTAAATCATGTCTCACAACCTCGAACCAATCAAAGATATTATCCTCAACATCTTATCCCAAAACCCTGAATTAAATGTTTTAATCCAACATTTTCAATTAACCGCTATCACAATCACAACGCCACAATTACCAACCCCAAAGCCCAGCCAAATCGATGTACTTGATTCCTACATCAAATGGCACATTCCCACCAGAAAATTTAAGCGTGCCAAAAATCATCTTTTGCCAATGATTAAACCCTTGGGTGGCTTCAACAGCGTACCCAGTTTAGGCGGTTGGGTGAACGATGAAGATAAATGGGAACTGGAAAATATTCGCTTGGTAACTTCCTTTGCACCTTTTCCAGTTATTCGCCAACATCTGTTAAATATCTTGTTGGGTTCTTATCAAATGGGTAAGGCAATTCAAGAAAGCGCAATTGGTTTAGAAATTGGTATTCCCGATCGTGTTTGGATGCTGATTATTCCTACCAGATAATTAACGTTGCATATATCAACCGTCGGAGAATACATCACCCGCCTGCGATTCAAATCGCAGGCTAATAGCGCAAGTCGTCTAAAGACGACTGAGGAAAAAAAATCTCGGTTTCAGACAATAAATACGTTATGATAAACAGTCCTCTTCAGAGGACTTTTGCTATTAGCCTGCGATTTGAATCGCAGGCGGGTTATGGGTAACACTATCTATTAAAATAATATCTAAACAACTCTATTCAACACCCAATCCACCATTGAACACCGACAACCTTTGCAAATACCTCGCCGAACAATACCCCGCCGAATTTGTCCGATGGCTACTCCCATTGGAAACATCTAACATCCAAGTACTAAAAACAGAACTCAGCCTCGAACCAATTCGCGCCGACTCCATCACTTTACTACAAACCCCAAATCTAATTCTGCACCTAGAATTTCAAACCTTACCAGCATCAGATCCCCCACTCCCACTACGGATGCTTGACTACTGGCTAAGACTACATCGAAAATACCGTTGCAACGTCGAACAAGTAGTAATTTTTCTCAAATCCACTACTTCCGAAATCGCCTATACCAACGAGTATACCGCCCCCAACACCCGCCATCGCTATCGAGTCATCCGAATGTGGGAACAAGACCCCGCGCCATTGTTAGCCAACTCTGGACTTTTACCACTGGCGACATTAGCACGAAGCGACTCACCCCAGGCTTTACTCGCACAAGTAGCCCAACAGGTCGCTAATATTGAAGAAACCCCGCAACGGCAAAATGTCTCAGCCTGCATAGAAATACTAGCAGGTCTGCGATTTGACAAAAATTTGATTACCCAACTATTCCGAGAGGAAATTATGCGTGAATCTGTCATCTATCAAGATATCCTAGAACAAGGAACGCGACGAGGAGAGATAGCAATGCTTCTACGCATACTCACCCGTCGAATTGGTTCGCTTACTCCCGAAATCCAAGCCGAAATTCAAACTTTATCGATCGCGCAATTAGAAGATTTGGGAGAAGCATTATTAGATTTCTCTCAACCAACTGATTTAACAATTTGGTTGCAAAATCACCAATCATAAGCAAAACTTTCTTACTCCCTTCGGTGGTTGAACCATATCTATGGTCGGGCGAAGCATTGCCGAATTAATCTTAACTCAAAACCGAAACGTTAATTACCGCAATGCTTCGCCCCTACATAATCTTGTGCCCCGAAGGGACTTAATTTGTGTTGTATATGTGATTTTAGATACCGATCGACCTCAAATTCGCCCAGTTGAGCTAATCAACTGGCTCAAGTAGCCAAAAACGATCGCATCAAAAACAATTGCCCTCTCTGCCTCCCTAGTCTAGGATTAAGGTTGGTTGGTGCTATCTTTCCAGTGACCGATGGAATATTGGGAATTTCTAATCCAAAAAGAAGGCGATCGCACCTGGCAACCCCTAGAATCGCCAGATGTCGAACTCCAGCAAGGTCGATATCGCATCCTTGCTCGATCGGGCCGTACAGATACCGAAGTGGACATTCGGATTATCCATCAGTCCACCGACGAAGATCCGCCTAAGCGTCGAATGCAAAAGCGATCGCGCCGCACCAACTCAGAAGGGTTAATGGTGCTAATTCCCTTTACCCATCTCAAACCGGGAATCTGGGAATTGCGCTGTCGTCCAGACTTAATCACCGATTTGATGGGCGATTCCTGGAAGCACACCCTTCGCCTGCAAGTGCTGCCAACGCTTGAAGATACTCCCGCCCAAGCAGCCGCTGAAGATGGCAGTGCAGGCGTCTCCCTGGCCGAATTAGGGGACATAAGCGAGTCACCAGTCCTCCCAACAGAGTCCCCAATTCCAGAAGCCCAGTCAAACCCAGATATTCCACCGAAAACCGCCGCACCGGAGGAATCAAATCCCTGGGCACCAGTTTTATCGCCAAAACCAACAAACGCCAACTCTCACCCGCTTCTGCTAATCCTAAAGCAGCAAACTTATATCGCCCGTCACGGACAGCCCATAAACCTATCGGGACAAGTTGCACTTCCAGAAACATCAGAAGATCGAACTGCTAGCCCCCCACCCATCTTTAGTGGAGAACTGCGAATTCGCCTGCGCGATCCCCAGAATGCCAAGATTTTAGCCGATCGCCAGCAACTGTTATCAGCACAAGCGATCCCTTTCACCTTTGCCTGCGATATCGAAATCCCGCCTAACAGCAAAACCCATTTGGTTTTAGGAGAAATAACTCTTTATAACGCCACAGAAACACCAGACGACCCACCGCTAGTTCTGGCAAGCAAATCCTTTAGCATTACAGCCGATTTGGATGACTTGCTGAGTGCCTTTGCCGAAAGCGTACAGCAGAACGAAACAGACTTTTTTGACCCGGCATCAGCAGAGTCTGGAAAAGAGACAACAGAACACGATCGCGAAGAAACCCCGAAAACCGTCCCGTTCCGACCCTTAGAACCCTCTGTCGGTCAGTCTTTGCCCCCCCTACTTCACAAACCAGATCCGACAAAATCGGCCTCTAAACGGCTCGATCTGCCGACATTTGGCAATACTTCTAAATTTGCCCCAGCTGCCAACACCGAAACTCAGGCTGATTCAGAGTCGGCAAATTTGACCGCCGCCGAATCGGAAGTACAATCTACCGAGTCTGAGACTGAGGAAGTCTCCCCATCCATAACCGAACAGGATTCTACTCCAGAAGCGGCAACAGCAGCACCTGCTAACTCCGAACCGCAAACCGAAGTTGCCGAAACTGATGCCGAACCGTCCCCAGAGGACATAGCTTTTCAATCCTTGAGACTCGAAGATCGTTTTTGGTCGCGGTTGAATTCTTTAGCTACTGACGCTGAATTGTCCGCCGAGTTATCCGCTGAGTTATCCGCTGAATTGAAGATGGATGAAATCTTAGAAACAGAAAACAGTCAAACAGAACGACCTGCAATTTTAAGCGATCGATCTACTGGGACGGAAGCTGACTTGACAGCCTACGAGATTGTCGTAGACGATGAGCCACTAGAACCCCTACCACAAAAAGCTACTCAGAGTCAGGCACAAGATTTGAGCGGTAATCCAGATCTGCTTTCATCAGAAACTCCTACAATTTCTCAGGATGAGGCTATCCCAATGCCCGAATTGGAAGTGCCTAAAGGCGAACTGATTGCCGGACAGCCAGTACGTATCCGTATTAAAATGCCCCTGCGCCAGCCGCGACTGGGTGTAAAACTGTGGGTTTTAGACCGCCAGACGCGATCGATCGTCGAAAGTCCCCGCTGGATCGGCGATTTTGTCCCCGATCCTTGGGGAAAACTCGAATCTATGACTCAAGTAACAGTTCCCTTGGGTTGTTTGGCAATTCGCTTTGAGGCGATCGGTGTGGAAATACACACCCAGCGAGAAAGCCATAAAGCCACAGTCGATCGCAACGTCATTCCCCCCGATCTCCCCACCTTTCCCTTAGATGACTTAGATGTTTAATCCTACCAATCTAAAATCTAAAATCTAAAATCCAAAATCAAAAGACCGCCTCTCCAAATTAGATCGGCGGTTTTTATCATTTCAAGTTGGGGCAATACTTACAAAGCAGAGCCTATACCGGCATAAGAACCGTAAAAGAAAAGTCCCAAAACGGTGATTGCGCTAATTCCGGCGACAGTCGCCACGATCCACAAAGGTATTCTTCCACTTCCAGACACAGCTTTTACCTCTTCATGACAGCATTAAATTCTTTCTATCGAGACACAATCTATTCCAGCTAGGTGAAGTACCCTCTAGAAAGATTGCAAAACTCCGTACCTCCATTTTCTGGGCCTATATCCCGCCGCCAAATAAGTGCATTATGGCGAGGGACGAGGGCGATTAGTTAAAGAAATAACTGGAAAACAGAATACCGAGAACAAAAATCAGAAGTAAGCCTAAGAAGAGAGAAGTCCGGTTTAGCTCAACAGGCTGATTATTGGTATTGGGAGTTCTAGTTGGCATTTGTTACTCCTATCGGTGAATAAACTGCATTGCTGTAATCGCCCCTACAAAGAACACCGTAGGAACAGCCAGAGTATGAACCGCCAGCCATCTCACAGTAAAAATTGGATAAGAAACCGGCTGATTGGTGGGGGTGTTGCTTGTCATAATTCAAAACCAATGATTGAAACTACTTTTCGATAAACTGCTCGATTTGCTGCTTCGCTTCGTAGCGATCGCTCAAGATGGGTAATTCTATACGCTCTTGAGTATAGTACTCATTAGGCCGAGGCGTGCCAAAAGCATCGTATGCCAGACCCGTCTGTACAAATAGCCAGCCCGCAATAAACAACGCTGGGATGGTGATGCTGTGAATCACCCAGTAACGAATGCTCGTAACAATGTCCGTAAACGGACGCTCTCCAGTTGTGCCAGCCATTCAGGTTCCTCCTTCAATAAGATCGAAGCTTAATGAATATGATACGAAACATTACAAGCTCTAACAAGCAAGCCGCCCAGGCAAATAAAAACTTTTCCAGGACTTACGCCATATTTCTTGTTTCGCCCCCCCTTGCCCCCCAAATCTGGGGGGAGTAAAGTCTGGTTCCCCCCAGATTTGGGGCAATATTTCTTGTTTCGCCCCCCCTTGCCCCCCAAATCTGGGAGGCGTAAAGTCCTGTTCCCCCCAGATTTGGGGCAATATTTCTTGTTTCGCCCCCCCTTGCCCCCCAAATCTGGGGGGCGTAAAGTCCTGTTCCCCCCAGATTTGGGGGGTTAGGGGGGCTAGTACAGCCTTTAAGCAGCTTCAACTGTACCCTTATATTTCAGCAGAGTCCCTCTTTGACCGATAATGAAGCCCTTTTCCGGCGTCAAAAACAGAATCTTGTAGAAATTAGAAGGCACATCCTCAACCTCGCGGTCTTTTTGCCAAGTTTTTCCGCCATCGAAACTGCACAGCAAATTACCGCCGCCACCAGCCACCCAAATTTCGTCAGGCGTCCGAAAAGCTAAATCCAGCAATCCCCAGCTAGCTGAAAACTCTGGATAATCTGCATCCAGCCACTCATCTGGTTTTTCCGGGTCGGTAAATTGAACCTGACCCCCACGAGCCAGCATCCACAATCCACCTTCTTCAGTAAAACCCATATTCTGCACGCGCCGGGAGCTATTGCGATTATGCGGCAACCAGGCATCTTGTCCTGGTTGCCAAGTAGAGTAGAAGCTGCCGTTAGCGGAAACTGCCACATACTTGCCATCGATCGATCGAGAAATGTTGCGAACCACCCCTACAGCTTGCTGCACCAACGCTTTCCACGTTTGTCCACTGTCTGTAGTCCTATAGATTGCTCCCACATCTGTCGTCATCTCCGCCGACTGAGGTGCCAGCGCCAGCACAGTGTTGGGATTACCCGGCAGCTTTTCCGACAGCGGAATCCGAGACCAAGTTTTTCCTTCATCATTGGTGTACAGCAGTAGGGAAGGTTCCCCTGCAATCCACCCTTCTTGACCGTTAAAACTTACCGAATTAAAGCGGTACTTTTGCCCGCCCAAATCCAGTTCTCTAGGTTGCCAAGTTTCGCCGCCGTCCGTTGTTTCTAGCAGCGTAGCTTGACTGCCGACTAACCATCCGTGCATAGGGTTGCCGGTGAAAGCTATATCCATCAAGTTGGCACTTGTCGGTAGAGAAACGACTTGCCAAGGGTTTTGACTTATCGAGGGTACTTTACTGCAAGCCAGACACAGCAGGGCAACCGCCAGCAGTACTCCTACTCGTTGCCAGGATTTTAAGAGCGATCGCATTGTTTTTGAAATATCTGTAAAACCCGCGAAAAGAAAACAAAGTACTTAGCAAAGAGAGTCAAACTCTCATTGCAAACCGTAGAGACTAAGGAAAAATATAACCCCCAGTCCTAAAGCCCCAAAAATGAGTAAATTCTTCTGAGCTGGCGTTAAGGTGTTCACCCCCAGACCATAACCCAGATTTGACTTAAATCCAGATGCGGAGCCTTTAGGGCCTATATTTTGGAACTTCGACTTCCGCACGCCACAAACGGGACAGCGCCAATCAGCAGCTAACTCTTCAAAGGAAATTCCAGGAGAAATATCCTGCTTGCTGTCACCCCGATCGGGCTCGTAAACATAGCCGCAAGCGCTACATTCATAACGATCCAGCGCGTTGGCATCAACAGCTTGATTGCTCATCAGGGAAAAAATAGAGTTACAGGTCAAAGCTTAAAAACTCTGTTACAAATTATGACATACATTGGTGATTGGGGAAAAATAATTCAATAGGGGCTAGGGACTAGGGACTTGGGACTAGGGTCAGAAGGGAAGAAGAAAACAAGTTACTTTCCCACTCTCCCACTCCCCACTCCTCTTTTCCCCTAGTCCCTTATTCCCCACTCCTCTCTTCCCCTAGTCCCTAGTCCCTAGCCCCTAGTCCCTTCTTCCCTATTCCCACAGACTGCACGAGAATGTCAAAATGTAAAAATAAGTAACAAACGTCCTTTCGCCAAAACGGTAGCTATTAATCGTGTTTGTCCTCAGTGGCTACGAGTATTTGCTAGGCTTCCTGATTGTTTGCAGCCTAGTGCCTGTCCTTGCTCTCACCGCGTCGAAGCTACTCCGGCCTAGTCGTCGCGGCCCAGAGCGGCGCACTACCTACGAATCGGGCATGGAACCCATTGGGGGAGCTTGGATTCAGTTCAACATTCGTTACTATATGTTCGCCCTGGTCTTCGTCATCTTTGACGTTGAGACGGTTTTCCTATATCCCTGGGCTGTCGCCTTCAGCAGGCTGGGACTCCTAGCCTTTGTTGAAGCGCTGATCTTTATAGCGATTCTTGTCGTTGCTCTCGTTTACGCATGGCGCAAAGGAGCCCTGGAATGGTCATAAACTCTCAAACTCGTAATTCAGAGGATGATTACAAAGATATAATCCTCAATCCGATACAGCGAACTTCTGTCACTCAAGACCTTTCGGAAAACGTCATCCTCACTACAGTTGATGACCTCTACGACTGGGCTCGTCTCTCTAGCTTATGGCCCCTGCTGTTCGGTACGGCCTGTTGCTTTATTGAAGTAGCGGCGATGATCGGCTCTCGGTTTGATTTTGACAGATTTGGTCTGGTTCCCCGTTCCAGCCCCAGACAAGCGGATTTAATCATCACCGCAGGCACAATCACCATGAAAATGGCCCCGGCTCTGGTTCGTCTCTACGAGCAAATGCCAGAGCCTAAGTATGTCATCGCTATGGGAGCCTGCACAATTACGGGCGGTATGTTCAGCGTCGATTCCCCAACGGCAGTTCGCGGTGTGGATAAACTCATTCCGGTGGATGTCTACTTACCGGGCTGTCCGCCTCGTCCAGAAGCGATTATGGATGCGATCGTCAAACTGCGGAAGAAAATCGGTAACGATTCCATTCAAGACCGGGGAAAATTGCGCCAAACTCATCGCTATTACAGCACAACCCATAAGATGAAGGCTGTGCCTGCTATCTTGACCGGAAAGTATATCCAGTCACCCACTCGCCAAGCACCACCGAAGGAATTGACGGAAGCGATCGGCACACCTGTCCCACCAGCTTTGATGACAGCACAGAAGCAGGAGGTTGAACGTGGCTGAAGAATCTCAACTCGTGGAAGCCGGTATTGTTTCCCGTTGGCTGACAGAAAACGGTTTTGACCATGAGGTTTTGGAAGCAGATCATCAGGGTGTGGAAATTATCAAAGTTGAGTCAGATTTCCTCATCCCGCTTTGCACAGCTCTCTACGCCTACGGCTTTAACTACCTTCAGTGTCAAGGTGGCTACGATGCTGGGCCAGGTCAGGATTTTGTCAGCTTTTACCACTTGATTAAAGTGAGCGATTATGCCGATCGCCCGCAAGAAGTCCGGGTGAAGGTATTTCTGCCCAGGGAAAACCCCAAAGTGCCTTCGGTGTATTGGATTTGGAAAACAGCAGACTGGCAAGAACGGGAATCCTACGATATGTACGGCATTATCTACGAAGGACACCCAAACCTGAAGCGAATTTTAATGCCGGAAGATTGGGTCGGCTGGCCCCTGCGTAAGGATTACATCTCCCCAGATTTTTACGAATTGCAGGATGCTTATTAAGAGGGGCTAGGGTAATTTTAGATATTAGATTTTAGATTTAATTTCAAGAAATCTGAAATCTAAAATTTGAAATTATCCCTCCGACGCCTTCTTCTCTCTTAACCTAGAACACCGATTCAGTAATACTTGGCGGTTGCTATAGCTTGTAGGGGCGTTCGCGTTGGCGTAGCCTGCGACGAGAGCGCATAGCGTGCCGGAGGCATTAGCATTCGGGCAGAAAAGCTATCGCTCTTACCCTAGATTTTTTGCCCGAATGCTTCGCCCCTACGATTACTGAATTGGTGTTCTAGGGGATGAGAAACCCGGTTTCTGGCATTACTCAATTGGTTTTATAGGTACGCAGATAAAACTTACTTTTCCAAGCGGTTTAATGGCAGCGTCACCGTAAACTTGGTTCCCATACCGACTTCACTGGTAAATTCTATCTTTCCGCCGTGTAAGTCTACAGATTGTTTGACAATACATAATCCTAAACCGTTCCCGACTATTTTGCCAACATTAGAAGCTCGATGGAATGCTTCAAATAATAGGGGTTGCTCTTCTTTAGGAATTCCAATACCCTTATCCTCGATATGGAAAATAGCTCTGTCGCCATCACAAATCAAGTCAAAATGGACAGAACTTCCTGCGGGTGAATATTTAACTGCATTCGAGAGCAAGTTGGACAAAATGTACTGTAACAGATCTTCATCCATACAAGCATTTGTCAGTTTGTTTTCTACATGGGTTGCAGTCAGTTCGGAGTCAGTTGAGTAGAAGGTACGAAAAATAATCTCGTGTTTATTATGGTTGGTAAATTCTATTTCTTGGGCTACAGATTTACAGAATTTTTCTAAATATATTGGAGTTGGATAAAAATCTTGTTTCCCCAGGTCTAACCTACCGATTACTAATAAACCTTCTGCCAGGTGATCCATCCTATTAACAGCTAATATAATTTGCTTTAAATATTCTAGTATTCGCTGCCAAGACAATTCAGAAAAGTGACATTCAATTATTTTTGCAAAACCCAAAATCAGGGAGAGCGGGTTGCGAATTTCGTGAGAAACCATTGAAACCAATCGGCTTTTGAGTTCGCTATGTTTTTGCAGTTCTTTGTTGGCCGAGTGAAGTTGTAGGGATAGGTTTCGCGATCGCAACAAAATTTCCACCCTCGCCTGCAATTCCACCTTCTCAATCGGACTGATAATCAATTCGTCAACGCTTTGCCACAGGTGTCGTGTAGCTATCCCTACCTTTTGGCGGGAGGTAAGCAGGAGAAACGGTAGAAAAACTGGGCGCTCAACCTCCCTTCTAGCTTGCACCCATTGCCATACCCGGTCTAGAGCCAGACCATCTAAAATACATAAGTCAAAATCAATATCTTTATTCTCTTCTGCTGAAGAAGCGATCGGACAAGAACCAGACTCAGCACTTAAAAATAGCAATTCAGGATTTTTTTCATCGGGCAGCAAAACCTCATGATACCTGCTCAACCAATCCCACAGGAGGCGACGGTTATTTTTGTGATCTAGAAGCAGTAAGATACGGCTCATTTTTATTCACCCATTAAGCCTCGAATCATGCCCAAAAACTCTTTGATCGCAAGTGGCTTTACCACCATACTACGGGCTCCATGAGCAATGCTTTCCTGCTGAATGGCCGCACTTTGTTTGGGCGAAATCACCAGAAAAGGAATTTGGTCATCCCGCAATTTCTCGCATAAATCCCAAATATGCCGATCGAAACCGGAGATATCTACCAGAACCAGCCCAATTTCAGCTTCCCCACTCAAAGCTTGCTCAAACTCTTGCTGGCTACCAGCAGAGATGGTTTGGTATCCTTCTTTATTGAGGAATTGTCCGAGCAATTCCAGGTTACGTCGATTATGGTCTACTGCCAGAATAAATGGCTTATCATTCATAGTTAATCCTCGTCTGTAGCCTTGCCCATTTGTGGGAGGTCGCTAAAGATGCCCCTCAGTCCCGATATCGGGTCGCCCACTTTAATGCCGTAACGAGTAATTTGAATTTCCCGCAGGCTTTTTTCAAAGTCAGTCAACCGTTTCTTCAGGACTCCAATTGCCTTACGCAGCTCAAGTTTGGAGTCCACGTAGCGCTCCAAGTAGCGCATGAAAATGAAGTTATCTGCCAAATAGCTGATCCTATATTCGCTACCTCGGTACTCCCCGCCAAAGGCTTCTGTTTGATTGACTAAAATAACCGTAATGCCCATGTTGGCGAGATACTTGCACATGGAGTGGAGATGGCTGACCAAATCCTCACCTCGGACAGCAAGGCGATAGCCAGAAACACTGTCAATCATGACGATGCTTGTTTCTTGCTGCTCAACTTGCTGACGCACCAAGTGGGCAAATTCATCGGGCGTAAATTGCAGAGGCTCGATTTTGACCAAGGAGAGTGTACCTCGCTCGATCATACTTTGGGCAGGGATGTTGACGTTCTGACAGCGACGGACGATGATCTCCAATTCCTCTTCAAAGGAGTAAACTACCGATCGCTCGCCTCTACCCGCTGCTTCTTTCATAAACTGAAGACCGATCGTGGTTTTGCCCACCCCACTTGGGCCGCTCAGAATGGTCACTGTACCTCTCTCCAGTCCGCCGTGGAGCAGTTGGTCTAGTTCCGGGATGCCAGAGGAGACGGATTCAGGCGCAAACACCTTCTTGTACGTTCCAGGTTGCAAACGCGGGAAAACCTCCATTCCCATACTTGTCAATCGGATTGAGTGATATCCAGCCTGGAAGCCAGATCCCCGAAACTTGGTGATGCAGATGGTTCGTTTGTCAAGCAAGTAGTTGAGGTTAACGATCCCATCGCTCATAAATTGCAGATCGTCATCTGGAGCCGCCTCGCTGCCTTCTGAGGTGAAAAGTACAGTAATTTTCTGTTCCACTAAAAAGCGCATGAATGAAAGCACTTGTTTGCGGAATTGAAAAGTATCTGTAGACAGGTAGCGGAACTGGGTCATGGCGTCCAGAAATACCCGCTGCGGTTTGAGCCTCTTTACCTCGTCAATAATTTTTTGGGTGGTTGGTTCTCGTTCCACCTCAGCTGGTGAGAAAATGTCGTAGGTCTGAATATCGGTGAAAAATTCCGATGTGGGGCTGAGATCGAGAAAACTAATATTTTTTTGGTCAAAACCGAGAGCTTCAGCATTGGTGCGGATTTGCTCTGCCGGTTCTCCTAATGTGATATAGAGCGTTTTTTCGCCATTGGCAACGCCAGAAGCAAGAAAGTGCAATCCCAAGGTAGTCTTGCCTGAGCCAGGGCCACCCCGCACTAAATAGGCTCGCCCTGGAATCAGACCGCCATCAAGCAGCTCATCTAGACCAGATATCCCTGTTAACAGACGCTCTTGAGACATATAAAAGTCTTCTTTTCTTTTGCTGGGAACTATTCTTTGAGCGCACTAGCCACACTAAGCTTAAGCTATAGCACCGATTTCCGATCTTACAGAAGACTGCCCTACCTTGGTGAGTGCGATCGCTACTGCTAATTCTGGCTACCAGTCTAAACCGGGACAGTGGAACCCCTCCCCTAACCCCTCCCCGTCCACAGGGAGGGGGGAGAAATACCCCTAACCCCTCCCCGTCCACAGGGAGGGGGGTATTTCTCCCTTCTCCCCCCCCTCTCTGAGGTCGGAGAGGGGGACAGTGGAACCCCTCCCCTAACCCCTCCCCGTCCACAGGGAGGGGGGTATTTCTCCCTTCTCCGAGGTCGGAGGGGGGGTATTTCTCCCTTCTCCCCCCCCTCTCCGAGGTCGGAGAGGGGGGCAGGGGGGTGAGGTTCCAATGGTTGGTCCCCCTAATTCCTCTTGGTGATGCTACACCGAAGAAAGAAAGCTTATAGCGCGAGGAGTCTCAATTGGATACACTCGAAAAGTTGGTGTGTGAGTCCCTAGCGAGGCAGATTTATGGTTCACCCTTCCTATGAGCCGATCGCCGTTAATCCCATTAAATTTGGTACAGATGGCTGGCGGGGCATCATTGCAGCAGACTTTACGTTCGATCGCGTGGCTTTAGTAGCACCTGTTGCTGCACAAGTCTTAGCGAAAGTCTATGGCGAGACGACGGCAAACCGTAGGATTATCGTCGGTTACGATCGTCGCTTTTTAGCAGAAACTTTTGCCCGCAAAGCGGCGGAAGCAGTCCGTGCGGCTGGTTTTGATGTACTGCTATCAGAATGCTACGCTCCCACTCCGGCTTTTAGTTGGGCCGCCAAACAACTTAACGCCTTGGGTGCATTGGTGATGACAGCCAGCCACAATCCCGGCTCATATTTGGGTTTGAAAGTCAAGAGTGCTTTTGGGGGGTCGGTTCCCCCGGAAGTGACGCAGCAGATTGAAGCATTGTTGACTTCTGAGTTGCCGTCGGCGGCGACGCCAGGTAGTCTAGAAATGTTCAATCCTTGGCCCAGCTACTGTGAAGGGTTAAGAGCTAAGGTGGATATCGATCGAATTAAGGATGCTCTAGCCCAAAATAAGATAACTGTCTTTGCTGACGTGATGCACGGTGCTGCTGCTGGTGGACTGGGACAATTGCTGGGTTTACCTATCCAAGAAATTAACAGCGATCGCGACCCGCTGTTTGGTGGCGGTGCGCCAGAACCCCTGGCGCGTTACCTTTCCCAGATGTTCCGCTTGATGCGGACTCATCGCCGTAACGATAAGAATGGTTTGTCGATCGGGTTTGTATTTGATGGAGATAGCGATCGCATCGCCGCCGTCGATGGACAAGGTAACTTCCTTAGTTCCCAAATATTAATACCGATATTGCTCGAACACCTCGCAACCCGACGAGGTTGGAGCGGCGAAGTAGTCAAAACCGTTAGCGGTTCTGACTTAATTCCTCTCGTAGCATCGCTGTATAATTTGCCCGTATTTGAAACGGCAGTTGGCTACAAATATATCGCCGATCGGATGTTAGAAGCTAAAGTCTTGTTAGGTGGTGAAGAGTCTGGGGGAATTGGCTATGGAACTCACATACCAGAGCGGGATGCTTTATTGTCAGCGCTATACGTGCTAGAAGCTGTTGTTCAATCTGGCATGGATTTGAGCGACCTATATCATAGATTGCAGTCACAAACAAACTTTTTTTCTGCATACGATCGCATCGATTTGCCGCTCGCGAGCATGGACGTGCGATCGCGCCTTCTCGAACAGCTAAAAAATCGCCCTTTAACGGAAATTGCCGGACAAAATGTTGTTGATTGCAACACCATTGATGGTTATAAATTTCGTTTAGCCGATCGCAGTTGGTTGATGATTCGCTTCAGCGGTACAGAACCTGTCCTCCGTCTTTATTGCGAAGCTGCCAATTTAGAGGAAGTGCATCAAAGATTAAACTGGGCTAAAAACTGGGCAAATTCAGTCTGAGATTTTGGTTTATGACTTTGTTGGTAGTAGCTACGGGAAATCCAGGTAAACTGCGGGAAATGCAGGAATATTTGGCTGGTTTGGAATGGGAATTGACGCTTAAGCCAGACGATCTGGAGATTGAGGAGACGGGAGACACTTTTATGGCAAATGCTTGCCTCAAGGCGTCCCAGGTGGCAATAACAACAGGAGAATGGGCTATAGCAGATGATTCCGGTTTATCAGTCGATGCCTTAAATGGCGCACCGGGTATCTACTCTGCTCGTTATGGCAAAACAGACGCCGAGCGAATTGAACGGTTACTCTTTGAATTGGGTAACGAACTGAATCGGGAAGCTCAGTTTGTCTGTGCCGTAGCTCTAGCTCGTCCAGATGGTTCAATTGCGCTGGAAACAGAAGGGATATGCTTTGGCGAAATTCTCCGCGCTCCGCGCGGCACAGGCGGCTTTGGCTACGACCCAATTTTTTACGTTCCAGAGCAGCGGCTCACCTTTGCCCAGATGACACCGGAGTTAAAGCGATCGCTCAGTCATCGGGGCCAAGCTTTCAAAACTTTATTACCCCAGTTACAGATGCTACATAACTCAAGTTGCAAGTAATACCAAATCCGCTTCAATGACCCCCTTTATGTCTAAACATTGTAGAGACGTTTCATGAAACGTCTCTACAATGTTTAGATCAAAAATTAAAAGGGGTAACAAACCCGGATTTGGTATTACTTGCAAATCCGTATGTTGTTACGATGAGAGCGCTAAAGCGCAACAACGTACCTACGACTAACTAGCAACTTGTGTTACATAGAGATTAGGGACTAAGGATTTTCTAGACCTTAGCCCCTTTTTGACTTTTGACTTTTGTACGGGCGGGTTTAGCCCACACATCTCATTACTAACAGAATATTTTACAAAACCCGCCCCTACTGACTTTTCTAGCCCCTAAATGGCTTCCATATTCTTTTCCCCAGTCCTAATCCGCACGACTTGATCGACAGGCGTGATGAAAATCTTGCCATCACCGATTTCCCCAGTCCGAGCTGCTGCGATAATTTTATCTACAACTAGATCGACTTGCTCATCTTCAATTACAACCTCAATCTTGAGTTTTTGCAGAAACTCAACGGTGTATTCGGAACCGCGATAGCGTTCTGTCTGGCCTTTTTGGCGTCCAAATCCTCGGACTTCAGAAACCGTCATCCCCACAATGCCAGCATTGACTAACGCGATCTTTACTTCGTCGAGTTTGAATGGCCGAATAATCGCTTCAACTTTTCGCAATTTCTTGACTCCTCAGCTCACTTGTATTTGTTTACGTTTTAGTATTACTGCAAATTGTCAGTGTTTTGTAGCCATCAATACTTTTTGTCCCTGATTTTGCCCCATCTCCCAGTCAACTACCAGCCTGTACCTTATTATTGCAGGCAAGGGATTTTAGAGCTAGGGGAGGAATCGATTCTAACCTAATTTGACACTAGAGGCGGTTGGGCGATGCCCTATTGTGACGGGTGGCGACATCCGAGATTTCAGATAAATTCCTCCCGCCACGAACAAAGCGATCGCAATCGCACCAATTCCCAAAGGACTGGGAAGCCAGAATACAGCTTCCAGATGGTTGATTTGACCGGGTTGAAGCATCCAAACCAATTGATGTCCGTCTTGTAAGGTTTCTGGACTAATGCCATTCTCCGCGTTGCTAACGCTAGTGGCACCCCTTGGGGTGTTGAGGCGAAACTCTAATTGCAAGAGGGAACCTGGATTAACAACGATGTTAGCGTTAGGAGATATCACCTCAAGCGATCGCAAATCCAGATCGTAGCTCAACCGATTCTTCACCACGAGAAAGAAATTATTCTGCTTCAGACTGAATGCCGATTTAAATTCAGGAAAATCGACAGCCGTGGTAGTAGCAGAGATATCTGTTTTACGATCGATCGGGTTGAAAAATGCGTTAAATTTCCGATCTAACTCTGCGCCATTATTGAAAGGAATCGTAACAGTCAATTCCCGATCGGAAATTCGCCTAGTTGTCCCTCGCAACTGCCCAGCGCGACGCTCAATGCTGTTTAACCAATCAAGAGCCGTGTCACTGCTAAACGCAGTTAGTTGTTCTCCCAGCTTAATAGACTGTACGATATTACCCCTATTCGTACTATTAAAAGTCACTCCCAAATCGTACTGTACACAACCAGCAAGCAAGAGCGATGCCAACAGCACCACCCACAGAACAGACATTCGCACTTTGGCGCGAATCCCCCAAACAAAGTCAAGCTTAGTCTTACCAATCGCTAAAACAGGTGATTTCACTCCGCTTTCTCCTCTCTGCGTCTCTGCGGTTAATTCCTAAACAACCACTAACTCTGACGAGCAGCCACACTTAAGTGCTGGAACAGTATACTGGGCGGATAAGCACCGCCGCCCACCCACTGCGGGCGATCGCTCAAATCCACCAAATTCTGAAACGCCTCAAAAATACTACCAGCTACCATTGTATTTTTGACGCGACCGACAATTTGGCCTTTTTCTACTTTGTAGCCCAAATCCAGGTTGACGGAAAATTCGCCAGCCCGCTGATTAGACTGTCCAGCACCTAAAACTCGATCGACAATCAACCCCCAGAAATGCAGAGGTTGACCAGCTCTGGGCCAAGGCGAGATAGTCCTCCCCGAAATCCGTTGTCAGTAGATTGACAGCCAGCACGAGAAGCCCACCGCCTATCCCAATAAAATCCCATTACAGTTCCTCGGTCAATCGAGTGGATTTTAGTAATATTTGTTACTACGGCAATAATACACAGGTAGCTGCGCCCAAAAAGTCAGCGGCAGATCCATCTTTAGATGGACAAACGTACTTAACGTTTGTAATATGAATAAAAAGTACGGTAAATCGATCGATAAACCGGATTTTAACAGACCAAAGCTCTCTCCCAACTCCTGGGGGGACAGCTAGGGCGTAGCGTTAGCCAGTGCGATCGCATTTTCGATGACCGATCGAGGGTCTCGATCGTACTGAGTTGCTCTTGATACAAATACCTCAAGTACAGATTTTGCTTAGCCAATACCTATGCAGAAACATTTATCTTTTAATCGCAATACTCTTGGGCAGCCTCAGTTAAATAGCCGAGTTTTTCTGCCATTTCTGATTGCTCTTACCTGCGGTATAACTTCTTGCAGTCAGGTGGAGCAGAAGCAAAATCAGGTGAGTATTGATGGTGGAGCCGTAGGTTTTCCTATTCATCAAGCCGTTGCTGAAGAATTTCAAAAACTTAAGCCAGGTGCTCAGGTTAGCGTTGCTTCAAGTGGTACTGGCGGTGGCATGAGTAAGTTTTGCGCTGGAGAAATTGATATTGTTGGTGCGTCACGTTCCATTAAAGATGAAGAAATCGAAAGATGTAAAAAGAAGGGCATTGATTTTGTAGAACTCCCTGTCGCTTTAGACGGAATTGCGGTGATTGTCAATCGTCAAAACAACTTTGCAAAATGTTTGACGATTGAAGAACTTAACAAAATTTGGAACTCCAAATCAGACCGTAAAATAACCAATTGGAATCAAATTAATCCAAATTTTCCCGACCAGCGGTTAAAGCTTTATGCCCCGGCTTCTGATACTGGAACATTTGATTATTTCACACAAGCAGTCACTGGCAAAGCCAAAAATAGTCGCACGGACTATACTACCAGTCACAATCAAAACGTCCTTGTTCAAGGGATTGCGGGCGACACAAATGCTATAGGGTACGTGGGGATATCTTACTACATGGAAAATCAAGACAAGCTGAACTTGGTTGGTGTGGAAAGTCCAAAAGGAAAGTGTGAAAAACCAGTTCCTCTAGATAATGTTGTGAGAAATATTTATCTACCTTTGTCTCGTCCCGTGTTTATCTATGTAAGCAAGACTTCCCTGGATAACAAACCAGCCGTAAGGGAATTTGCTGATTTCTATCTAGAAAATTCTTGGAAATGGGTCGATCAAGTCGGTTACGTAGCGCTACCCGACGATGCTTACCCCAGAGTAAAACAAAAACTTGCTTCAGGTGAAACGGGTTCTAAATTTAAAGATGCAAAACCGGGCGAACCAATCGGAAATCTTCTTTAAGAAAAATAGTCAATCTAAAGTTGGGCTTGTGCGATCGCGAAACCCAACAAATCCATTACCAGCGTAATGACTGTACTAATTGCTGCTGGGCAAGAGCCGAGAATCAGCCTTAATCCCTTTCAATCAGTAGAAACAATGACAGCTTATATGGCTCAAATTTCAGGAGGTGATAGCCCCCGTGGTAGTGTTAATTACAACACCTTATATGCTGTGGGAGCAGTTCTCTTTTTGATGACTCTAACTTTAAACATTGTCAGTCATTGGATTTCTAATCGTTATAAAGAAAAGTACGAGTGATAAACATGACTAATTCGATTTTCCAAAACAACTTCCAAGAACCACGCGAAGAGTTTACTCCCAATATAGAGAAGAGAGAAACAACAGGAAAAATCTTTGAAATCATCTTTCTGATTGGTCTGAGTATTGGTTTAATAGTGCTTGCCGTCCTGGTATTCGATGTCTTCAAGGATGGACTTGGCAGACTGCTGACACCGGGTTTTTTGACTGAAACTCCTTCTCGGTTTCCCGAACAAGGCGGCATACGTCCTGCTATTTTTGGCAGTATGCTTCTCGCGGGATTAGTTATGTTAATTGCTGTACCTATCGGTGTAGGAGCGGCTTTATATCTTGAAGAATATGCACCGAAAGCTTGGTGGACTGATATTATTGAAATTAATATTAGCAACCTAGCTGGAGTCCCTTCAATTGTCTATGGTCTATTGGGGTTAGGCGTTTTCAATTATCTTTTGAACTTCGGCCCCGCATTACTTTCTGGAGCGCTAACGTTGTCTTTACTGTCTTTACCAGTAATTATTGTGACTGCCAGAGAGGCAATTCGAGCTGTTCCCGATTCTTTACGACAAGCTTCCTATGGCTTAGGCACAACTAAATGGCAGACGGTGTGGAATCATGTCTTACCTTATGCGGTTCCGGGGATTTTAACAGGGGTGATTATTTCAGTCTCCCGTGCCATTGGGGATGCGGCTTCTCTAATCGTCATTGGAGCCGTAAGTTTTCTCACATTTAATCCGGGTTTGTTTCAGCGTTTTATGGCCTTGCCCATCCAAATTTACACATACATTACTCGGCCTGAGCCTGGTTTTGCTGAATCAGCAGCAGCGTCAATCATTGTTCTACTGTTATTGATTTTGGTTTTGAATGGCTCCGCAATTTACCTTCGGCAACGCTTCTCGACATTTAAATGAACGGAAGAACTTAAGATTTAGGAGATTGCTCCTCTCATCCTAAGTTCTGTCCTAATGTCGGATGTTCTAATTCTACACTTTCAATTGCTGTTGTCCAAGTGGTAGAATCATTAAGTTTAAACTTATCTCCATGTAGGCGAGGACGACCCTTACCACAATATGGTGGCGGCGAAGTCCGTAAACATAAATTGGAGCGGAGTCGGATTAATTTGTCGGCGGGAATCGAAGCGGTTTTGAGGATAAAAGGGGCGCATCCATATTCGCTATCCCACAAAGAAATCGGTCTTTGGGGTAAATATTTACAGACTTGTTGGAGTTGCCATACGGCTTTCTTGATGGGATTTTCCCAACTGGTAATCCGTTCGTGTCTTAAAGGTAAGGCCCAACTACCGGCATGGCATCTTCTGGTATCCAGGCAATTGTACTGTATCCCTGACCGATGGTAATCGGTCGATTCCCATCAATGCTACTGGCAAGGTGTTCAATCGTTCTTTCTTGTAGTGTGTGAGCATCAGGTCGTGACCAACTTGTGTGGTCGCCTGCTAGGATTGGACGTACATCCCTTGGCATCTGTTGGATGTACAGACGCATTAACTTATTGCGCTGTGGTCTACAATCTTGTAAAGCTTCATAGATGCTAGGCCAAGAGCGTCGAAATACTGGTGATAATGATAGGTCTGCTAAACAGTAAGCTTTCAGGGGTGAGCAGGATGGCATCTGTTAATTCAAACGTGGCATCTTTGGCTCTGGTTAGATGTTGATAAGCCTCTTGACGAAAAGCTTTGAGTTTGTCAGCTTGAATCATAGGTAGATGGTAGTTGGTGGTACAACTTCCAGTTTCTACCAGATGGTCGTACCTGTGTCATTAGTACACTTGTACGACTGTTTCGTCATCTTTTTACTTTCATCTCTTGGATATAGGAGTTTAGACTAACCGCGCTTTTAAGCGCGGTTAGTCTAAACTCCAGTACTAAAGAAGCCAAGGCTTACATCAGCGGTAAATTTGGTTGAGTCCCGCAAGGCAGATGTTGGATTCCTCACCAACACGCCTTAAGATCAACCAACTTATTTAAAATTTGGAGAGAAAAAATATGACAATTCAAAGTTCAATAAACTCTTTGAAAAGGGCTACCCCCTACAAAATTCAAAAAGCTTTGCAGGGTATTAGACATTGGTATCAAGGCTCAATAAAAAGTAAGTCAAACGGACGCTCTCTATGGGGCTTGGTATCTCTATTTTTGGTGGGAGCTAGCTTGAGTATAGCGATCGCGGCCTGTGGAAACAATGTCAACTCGGCTTCTAAGGGTGATGTAAAGTTATCCCTAGTTTCCTACTCGGTTACTCAAGCAGCTTACGAGCAGATCGTTCCTAAATTTGTAGAAAAGTGGCAGAAAGAACATAATCAAAACGTCACTATCGAGCAGAGTTATGGGGGGTCTGGTTCCCAAGCCCGTGCGGTCATTGATGGCTCGCAAGCAGCAGATATAGTACACCTCTCTCTCGCCCTTGACACCCGTAAAATTGAGCAGGCAGGTTTGATTAAACCGGGTTGGGAAAAAAAAGCTTCTAGAGGTGGTATTGTTACCCGTTCTGTAGTCGCTATTGTTACCCGCCCTGGCAATCCAAAAGGCATCAAAAGTTGGGAAGACTTGACAAAAGATGACCTGAGTATCATTACGGCTAACCCCAAAACATCTGGTATTGCTATTTGAAATTTCTTGGCTTTATGGGGTTCTGTAACCCAAAAAGGTGGTGACGAAGCTCAAGCACGGGAGTATATCACCAAAGTTTATAAAAACGTACCCGTGCTAACCAACAATGCGCGTCAGGCTAGCGATATATTTTTCAAGCAAGGTAAGGGAGATGTCTTGCTCAACTACGAAGATGAGGTAATTCTGGCTGGGCTCAATGGTGAGAAGCTACCTTATATAGTACCTGACATTAACATCTCGATCGATAATCCTGTTGCTATTGTGGACAAAAACGTTGATAAGCACGGCACTAGACAAATTGCACAAGCATTTGTCGATTTTCTTTACACTACTGAAGCTCAACAAGAATTTGCTAAGTTAGGATTCCGTGCCGTTAACCCTAGCGTGGTAGCAGAAGTAGCTCAGAACTTTCCCCAACTCCAAACTCTCTTCACCGTTCAAGATTTGGGGGGATGGGATACTATCCAGACGAAGTTTTTTGCTGAGGGGGCAATTTTCGATCAAATTCAGGTTGCTGGCAAGATATAATACCAAATCCGGGTTTGTTACCCCATGAGAATTTTTGGCCTAAACATTGTAGAGACGTTTCATGAAACGTCTCTAC
>NZ_JAIQZM010000020.1 GCF_023333595.1 Argonema galeatum A003/A1 | reverse complement strand
CGCTGGAGCGCTGTTGAATGGTGGTGGTCATGTGTTTATGATTGCTATGTATTTTTCGAGGTGCGAGGTAGTGTTTTTTCTACCTGTTTATAGATTAAACCGTATGTTTCGTTTTGTAAAGGGGTTATTCATATTTGTTTTGATTGTTTAGCCTTATGAGTGTTATTAGGGCAGCTTATAGCAGGTTTAGCAACTCTTTGACTCAAACCTCAGAGATAGTGCCAAAATTAATACTTGAGAGAGCTTGCTTCATATCCAAGGCCAAAAATCGCTTCATTGGCAGATAAACCCAGTGAATAGTCCGTTGTGTATCTTGGTAGGTTTTTTGAAATCCCATAGCCTGCCGCATTTCTTCATAGACAGGATTTAGGGATACAGTATGCAAATCGCAGAGATTGGGGAAGTCAGCCTGCATCTGCACCAAAGTCTTCTGTGCATCCTCCACAAATTGACAAACAGTAGCTTGCTGTATATAAGGATTATCGATAATCCAAGCCCGCAGATACACACAAGTGCAATCTAGATCTCCTTGATGAGCCATTTTGAAGCTATCGGTCTGGGTATCTGAAGTTATGAAGCGAGTTTTGCTGGGAGGTTGAAAGAAGTTCGCCTCCGATTCGCTGGCGGTGGGGTAGAGAATGTAGATTCCGACGGGATTTTGATTGTCGCAACGACGCAGCACCCGCATACCTGTGGAGTATTGCCCAGCCCAGTTACGCAGTACCTTGACAAGCTTGTGAGGAGTAGTAGAGCTATCTTTTGCCAATCGGTTATAATGGTGAGCCATCAAATTGGCAACTGGAACTGCATCTGTTTCGGCGTTGAAGTTATCTATCTCGATTTGTACGGGTTCTGGTGGCTTCAGGGAGGGTAAAGGCCGAATTTCGATACAAATAGTTTGGCCGTCGAATTCTTTTTCTATTAAACCGATCGCAGCAAGTTGATCTATCATCATGCCAGCAGCGCGATCGCTCCCCCGCTCTTTGTGAGCGTAGAATAACTCCGCAGCCTCTCTATGGGTACAGGAAACCGATCCTTGTGGCACCTCCAGTTGAGTCAACGGTTGCACCAGGCGCTTTCCTCGTTCGTGCTGCTGCTTGAGCAGTAAATACGCCCACAACCGAACGAAGCACTCCGCCCGACGGCGGGTAAGTCCAGCCTGCTTGAAAAGCCTCGAAACATAGTTGTGCTGTTGCTCAAGGGGAAACCACTTGTCTAAGTATTCGGGTTTCATACGATCGCACTTTAAGTAACGGTATCAAGTAACACCCCAACGGGTGAACTGTTTCACGGCAACCAGGCCGAAAATTTAGATCTAAGCATCTGCTTTTAGTTTACTCTCAAAAAAAACTTCACCCTACTTCAGGTTAGTTCCCTCTCCTTGGGCCTCTCCGGTTGAACTTCAACAGTCTGGAGAGGTATACAGCTTACTCATTGCAGCTTCATTTTTAAGGCGATGAGAATAGCCTTAGATTTGAGGACGATAACTAATGAAAGCTAATTCACTCACCTTAACTGCTTCCCAAGAGATCCCCGCGCTAAGTTCAAGGTCAAATCATCGCTTTGCTACCGAACCAGTTTCCCAACCAAAGCCGGATAAATTAGAAGCTAACGGCGTTGATACACTATTCGATTCCCCCTGGATAGCCTTGGCTGAGTCATTGCGGGAAGGTGTCATGGTGATTTCCCGCAACACCAAACCGATGTACGTGAACCAACAAGCCAAGGAAATCTGCCAAAAGTTGGCTTTGATCGATCGCCACAGTGCAAGTATCCCCGCCGTGATTTCGGAAATTTGCCATCGCTTAATCAGAAATGGCAACTCCGATGCTACACCTTTAATGTTAGAGTGCGAAACTGCTGAGGAAGAGACTATTCGCATCCGCGCCAGTTGGCTAAACTTGGGGTTAGGTGACGCCAGCCAGTATATCTTGGTGTTCTTGGAAAACCGCAACCAACTCTTGCAAGAAGAAATACAGTTTGAACAGCAAAAATACCAGCTAACCGATCGCGAAATGGAAATCTGGTCGCTGCTGCGTCAGGACTACAGCTACCAAGACATCGCCAAAACATTACAAATCACTCTTAACACGGTGAAAACCCACGTCAAAAACATCTATGCCAAAAAACGTTGGAGTCAAGTAAAAGAAATAAGGAAAGTGTCTTGATTAGTTGCAAAAACTGGGCTGGGCAAATCGATTTTGGATTTTGGATTAAAATTGTAATCCAATATCTAAAATCTTAGATTTGTTAAAATTTTGATATTTCGTCTTGTTTTTACCCGCAGATGACATTATCCGTTTCCCGCTCGATCACCTACAGCCCAGCCTACACCCTAGTTCCTACTTATGAATGCTTTAATCGATGTTCGTACTGCAATTTTAGAACAGATCCCGGTAAAAGTCCCTGGCTGACATTGACGGATGCTGAAAAAGTGCTGAAATCCCTTCAGGATAAAGGGATTTGCGAAATTCTCATCCTCAGCGGCGAGGTACATCCCCACTCGTCACGGCGACAAGCTTGGTTTCAACATATCTACAATTTATGCGAACTAGCGCTGTCAATGGGATTTTTACCCCATACCAATGCTGGGCCGATCGGTTTTGAGGAAATGGCAAAACTCAAGAATGTTAATGTTTCGATGGGATTAATGTTAGAACAGCTAACACCTAAGTTATTAGATACAGTTCACAAATACGCTCCCAGTAAATTGCCCGCACTGCGCCTGCAACAGTTAAAATGGGCAGGAGAGTTGGGCATTCCATTTACGACTGGCTTGTTATTGGGAATTGGAGAAAGTGCGGTAGATTCGTGGGAAACTTTGGAGGCAATTTCCCAAATTCACCAACGCTATCATAACATCCAAGAAGTGATTTTACAACCTCACAGTCCCGGCAGTCAACAAACTTTGGATGCGCCACCTTTCGATCCGCATCAATTACCAGAAGTAATTGCCAAAGCTCGTCAGATATTGCCATCAGATATTACTATCCAAATTCCGCCCAATTTGGTCAAAGAACCAAGTTGGTTATTAGCTTGTTTAGATGCGGGTGCGAGAGATTTGGGAGGCATCGGGCCAAGAGATGAAGTCAATCCCGATTATCCACATCTGCAACATCAGAAATTGCAAGAAGTATTAGAGCCTGAGAGGTGGGAATTGGTAGCGCGTTTGCCAGTTTATCCCCAGTACGATCATTGGTTATCAGATGAATTGCAAAGAAATGTTAAGCAATGGAGAAGTGCGATCGAAGGCATGGATCTTAACCTTACCGATCGTCTATACTATCAGTAGAATAGCGCTAAACAGGAAGATCCTTGGTAATGGCTCAAAACACAGACATATTGAGGCGACTCTTCAACGTTTTTGACCCGTTTCGACCATTACCAGCAGGCGACCCAGCTTATGTGGAGTGTCGGGAAGTCAGAGGAGATGGCGACATCCTGATGCAGTTAGGTAAAGAGATTGAATATGCAGACCGGATGACCTGTCAACTTTATGCAGGTCATCGAGGCGCGGGAAAATCTACCGAACTGCGGCGACTCCAGCAATATTTAGATAGTCAAGGCTTTTTTGTTGTTTATTTTGATGGTGACGATCAGGGAGATATCGACCCTGAAGATGTCCAATACACCGATATTTTACTTGCTTGCACGCGCCATTTGCTAGAAGCGCTCAAGGATAATGCCAGTCCTCGTCCTTTGTTAGACTGGCTGAAAAATTTATGGGAAGATTTGCAAGATTTAGCGCAGACTGAGGTGTCTTTGGAAAGTCTGAGTATAGAAGGACAAATTTCTCAGTTTGGTAAGCTGACAGCTAATTTAAAAGCAGAACCTAGCTTGCGTCGAAGAATTAGAGAACGGGTAAACCCGCATACGACAACTTTAACTGGCGCACTAAATGAATTCATTAATGAAGCAAAAAAAAATTTACCTACCGGATATTCTCAACTGGTGGTAATTGCTGACAGTTTAGATCGGATTGCCCGTGTGATTCAGGAAGACGGACGCAGCAGCCACGACCATATTTTTATAGATCGTAGCGAACAACTCAAAAAATTAGATTGCCATGTTGTCTACACCGTGCCAATCTCAATGGTATATTCTGACCGAGCTACAGATGTCCGCGATATTTATGGTACTGATTCGCAAGTGTTACCGATGATTATGGTACAAACTCCAGACAATCAGCGCCACGAACCCGGAGTTGAGAAGGTGAAGGAATTAATTGCCAAACGAATTAGTCAAGTCGATGCTTCTCTGTCTCTAGAACCAGATATTTTTGCAGAATCGAAAGCATTGGAAGGGTTATGCTTGGTCAGTGGGGGTCATGTGCGAAATCTATTATCGCTGATGAAAGAAGCGATTAAATATACTGATAGTTTGCCGATTCCCACTAGAGCAATCCAACGTTCGATTAGCGAAGCTCGGAATACTTATCGCAATAATGTTTATGATGACCAATGGCAACCACTAGCCAGAGTATATCTAAATAAACAAATTATCCATGATGAGATGCACCGTAGCTTATTGTTTAGTCGTTGTATTTTGGAATATCGATGCTTAGATGCTGAAGGGGAAATAAAATGTTGGTACGATGTTCATCCTCTGCTTAAAGGAACTAAGGAATTTCAGGATAACTTCGCGAAAATTCAACCATAATATGCAACTGCAACTTAGCGAGTGGGACAAAGATTTACCAGCAGACCCAGAGGAAGAATACGAAGCATTAGTACGTTCTCTTAGTTGGAGCGACGGCTTTGGATTAATTTTTGTTCGCTGTTCTCCGGCGGAAGCAGAACGGTTGATAGTCAGAGTCAAAAAGGATGTTCGGGAAAAAAATATTGAAGTTTTGCGGTTGAAAAACCCAATTGATAATTTTTACGAGATTGTTGATAGTTTAGAAAATAAGGAAAAAATAGATATTTTATTCGTTACAGGTTTGGAATATTCATTGTATGGATATGAAGAACTGTATAAAGAAACTAAGTTAAAAGATAGTAGAGAACGTTATGGATACAGTTTAAAAGGCGTACCGCGTGTTTTGGGTCATCTTAACTTGCGCCGAGAAAATTTTAGAGATAATTTTAATATCTGCTTTGTCTTTATTTTACCTAGATTTGGCCTAAAGTATTTTATACGACGTGCGCCAGACTTTTTTGACTGGCGTTCTGGGGTGTTTGAGTTTCCCACAGACGGGGAATTGTTGGAGAAAGAATCAGTTCGTATTATTCAGGAAGGAGACTATGAAAAATATCGCAATTTAACTCCCCAAGAACGAAGCCAAAAAATATTGGAAATTGAAGACTTACTAGCAGAAGAAAATCAAACACTCAGTAATCGAGGCGATTTACTGTTTGAACTGGGTAGAGTATTTGCTGCTGGTGAAGAATATGAAGAAGCGATCGCATCTTTCGATCGCGCTTTAGCCATTAAACCAGATGATGATGCAGCCTGGAATAATCGGGGATTTGCGCTATATAATTTAGGACGCTATGAAGAAGCGATCGCATCTTACGATCGCTCTTTAGCCATTAAACCAGATAATGATGGAGCCTGGAACTATCGGGGAATTGCGCTAGGTAATTTAGGACGCTATGAAGAAGCGATCGCATCATACGATTGCGCTTTAGCAATTAAATCTGACGATCACTATGCTTGGCACAACCGGGGTATTTCATTGAAAAAAATAGGTCGCTATGAAGAAGCACTTGCAAGCTATAAAAAAGCCCAAAAAAGTGACGTAAATTGTCATAGTTGCTGGAATGATATGGGCTTTGTACTAAAGCAATTAGGACGCGATGAAGAGGCAATTCTTAGTTTCGAGGAAGCTTTTAAAATTAACACAGATAAAGCCGAGATTAAACCAGATGATGAAGCCTGGTACAATCGGGGAATTGCGCTAGGTAATTTAGGACGCTATGAAGAAGCGATCGCATCTTTCGATCGCGCTTTGGATATTAAACCTGATGATCACTATGCTTGGCACAATAAGGGTATTTCGTTGAAAGCAATAGGTCGCTATGAAGAAGCACTTGCAAGCTATAGAGAAGCCGAAAAAAGTGATGTAAATTGTCTAGGATGTTACAATGATATCGGCTTTGTCCTAAAGCAACTAGGGCGTGATGAAGAAGCAATTGCTAGTTTCGAGGAAGCTTGGAAAATTAACCCAGATAAAAATGAAGACTGGTACAAGCGGGGGTTTGCGCTACATAATTTAGGAAGATTAGAAGAGGCGATCGCATCTTATGACCAGGCTTTGAAATTTAAACCGGATGACCACCTAGCTTGGTGGAACCGAGGCGTAGCATTGAGAAAATTACGCCGGATTAAGCAAGCTATTGAATGTTTTAATAAAGTTGCAGAAATTAAACCTGAATTCTTCCAAGCTCAACTAAAAGGGCAGCTAAACCAGATCCGAACTACTATAATGCAAAAATTAGGATGCCAAAAATTGAGTCAGATATTGAAAAGCTGCTTAAATTTAATTGGCTTGACGCGCTAAATCAGAACTCATCAACTTTATCCCAAGATTAGTTTGAATCTTTATGGAAGCGATCGCCCTTCTGCTGTAAAAAAGTGGCAGAATACCCAAAATCTTAACGATATCCAAAGATCGATCGCATCTTGTGGTATAAATACATCTAAAATAAATAAATTCAAACGCCCAATTCCTGAGCGAGGGAACCTATGATGAGCCTCAAACGCTACAAGGAGACAGTTGTTAATTGTAACAAAGCTCTAGGAATTCACGCGAATAATCACAAACTATGGTACGATCGCGGTGATGCCCTGGCTAACTTAGGTCGCTATGAAGAAGCGCTCGCCAGTTTCGACAAAGCTTTAGAACTGGAACCTCAAGACTACGCAGCTTGGGTATTTCGGGGTGTTGTGCTGATCCATCTGCACCGTTATGAAGAAGCGCTATCCAGCTGTAACAAGGCTCTAGAAATTCAACCAGACGATCGCGAAGCTTGGACTTTCCGAGGTGCAGCCCTATCTCACTTGGGACGCTACAAAGAAGGATACCATAGCTATGACAAGGCATCGGGGATAGAGGAAACATCCGTATTCAGAAAACCGATCCAAAGGTTGATGGGATTTTTCAACAGGAGAAATTAATCCGAATCATTCCGTAGAGTGAAGGTGTAAGTACGTTTTTAGTTAAAATAGATGGGTAATAGAACTTACCGCACTTTTCAGGTAAGTGAGGTACGAAGAAACCCGGTTTCTTGAAGAAACCGGGTTTCTGGGGTGTACTTCATAAACTGGCAATCTGCTAGATAAACTCAAGTTACGATCGAGAACTACTATCGAAACTATTTACGGCAATCTACAAGGTTTAAAATCCAGTCAGCTTAAGCAGTTGCAAAAGCTGTATCATCAGCGCCTTCCTGGCGATCGCATTACCACGCCGGAATTTGCCGAAAGCTTGGGCGAAATTAGCAGCGAAATCAGCCAACCCCTCTGCGTATACATCAACCGCCGGGGACAGGTGATTCGGGTAGGCGTGGGAACTCCCCGTCAAACCCAAATTCCACCAAGGGAACTACCCCGCTACGGTGCAGAACGACTAAGCGGTATTCGCTGCATAGCGACCCAACTGAAGCCAGAAATCCCCAATGAAATAGCCTTAACCGCAATGGCAATCCAGCGGTTAGACGCCCTAGTTATCCTGAACGCTACCGGGACTGGGTTTGAGCGACGGGGTGGGGGAGCTTTTGGCTATGTCAAAGAAACATATCTAGCTCATCTAGTCCCAAATCCGGTGCAGATGCGAGATGGCGTTGCTGAACCATTATCTTTGGAAAGTGGTTGGATTGTATCCTCGCCAATGAGTCTGGATGTTTTGTGCAAGCAGGATTTTCTGGATCTGGTGAACAGTCTGGAAGCCGAGTTTCAGCGAGAATTTGTCGCACAAGAGGTAGACAGCGATCGCGATCGCGTACTCCTAGTTGGGTTGATGACAGAAAGAATGACGGCTCAACAATTTCGGAACAGTCTGGAGGAATTGGCGCGATTGGTGGATACTGCTGGGGGAGAAGTATTGCAGACAGTACAACAAAAGCGATCGCGTCTCCATCCCCAAACAGTAGTCGGGGAAGGAAAAGTCCAAGAAATCGCCCTCACCGCTCAGACACTGGGAGCCAACTTAATAGTATTCGATCGCGACCTCTCACCCTCGCAAATTCGCAACTTAGAAACCCAAATCGGTCTTCGGGTAGTCGATCGCACCGAAGTAATTCTAGATATATTTGCCCAACGCGCTCAATCCGGTGCTGGGAAATTGCAAGTAGAATTAGCCCAGTTAGAATATATGCTGCCGCGACTGACAGGTAGAGGTCAAGCCATGTCGCGTTTAGGCGGCGGTATAGGTACTCGCGGGCCGGGTGAAACCAAGCTGGAAACCGAACGTCGAGCCATTCAGCGCCGCATTGCCAGATTGCAACAGGAAGTGGATCAACTGCAAGCGCATCGAACTCGCCTGCGCCAGAACCGACAGCACAAAGAAGTTCCTTCCGTAGCTTTGGTGGGATATACCAACGCTGGCAAATCTACATTATTAAATGTACTGACCAACGCCGAGGTGTATACGGCTGACCAATTGTTCGCCACCCTTGACCCCACCACGCGACGCCTCGTAATTCCCGACGCCGCAACAGGGGAACCGCTGGCGATCGTCCTCACAGACACGGTTGGATTTATTAACGAACTCCCTCCCGCTTTGATGGATGCCTTCCGGGCCACTTTAGAGGAAGTCACCGAAGCCGACGCCTTGGTTCATGTCGTGGATCTGTCCCATCCGGCGTGGCAAAGTCAGATTCGTTCCGTTATGGCTATCTTGACAGAAATGCCAGTTACCCCAGGCCCAGCTTTGATCGCTTTTAACAAGATCGATCGAGTAGATGGCGACACTCTAGCACTGGCGCAAGAAGAGTTTCCCCAAGCCGTGTTTATTTCAGCGGGTCAACGTCTCGGCTTAGAAACCTTGCGCCAGAGAATATCTCAGCTAGTTGACTATGCCGCATCCGGTGGATGAAGCCTGTGAGAAGTATAAATAAATAGATTGAGACAAAACGGATAATTTAACATCTTATCCCAAATATGGGTTTGTTACCCCATGAGAATTTTTGGCCTAAAAATTGTAGAGACGTTTCATGAAACGTCTCTACAGCCTAGAGACATAAAGGGGGTAATCGTTGCGGATTTGGTGTTCGCTTACATCTGTTAAACTATAGCGTTATCAATTAGTGCCTGTTGATTGACCATAACGGTGACAAACTGAAAACATGAGAAAAACCTTTGTCCTAGCTGTGTTGGGATCTGCCTTTGCTAGCGGCGGTGCTGGTGCAATAGTTGCTTTGCGAACTCCCGTAGATCTGCTCCCGCAAGTTCTCTATTCAACTTTAAAACAGCAGCCAAGAGCGACGGAAACTGCTTCTGCAACAGGAGAAGTTTTACTGGAAAATAAGACAATCGATCTCGGTACAGCCAACCGTGCTGAAAGTCAAGATGCAAATCTCATTAGTCAGACAAAAGAGGCGGCGCGTTTTGAGCGCATCATGCAGTATGCTGTGGAGCAGAAATTGCCCGATCGCGAAATGGGGGAGATTATCCAGGCGATCGCACAGCAATTTCTGGGGGCACCCTATAAGGCAAACTTATTAGATGGGTCGAAGGAAGAGACTCTCACGATCTCCCTGGATAAGTTTGACTGCGTGCTTTTTGTGGAAACAGTGCTGGCGATCGCGCGCGGTGTAGCGGTGAAAGATTATGCCTATCAAACATTTAGCGATCGCATTGTTAACGAGCGTTACCGCGATGGTCAATTGAACGGATATTGCAGCCGATTGCACTATTTTGTTGAATGGATATTTGATAATCAAAAACGGGGTAATGTTGCCGACATCGCGCCACAATTGGGTGGTGTTTCCCTGCATAAAAAGCTCAACTTTATGAGCAAAAACAGAAGTCTCACTCCACCAATTGCCAACAACGATGCCAATTACCAGTGTCTCGTTGAAACGGAAAATCAACTCGACGAACTAAGCATCAATTACATTCCGCTTAACCAGATTCGCAGAGTTTACGCTCAACTGCAACCGGGTGATGTTGTAGCAGTTGCTACTAGCATTGAGGGACTCGACGTAACTCACACTGGTCTAGTTTATCGTAACCAAAACGGCAGCATAGGTATTATCCATGCTTCGCCCAGCGGCACAGTCAGAATTTCCCGCGATTTACAGGTGTATGTAGGTAATATTAAGAATGCGATCGGTATTATGGTAGCTCGACCAAGCGATCCGCGCCCACTGTTAAGAAGGGGCTAGTGCCGAAGAGCGGAAGTCAAAAGTCAAAAGTCAAAATAGCATTGGTTACCTAAAAAATTTCTGTGATTATTCTTATCTGCGTTCCGGAGCGTTCCAGAGTCTTCATCTGCGGTAAAAATTTAACCAACGATGACAACAGACAATTTGACGATATCACAATAAATGCTAACGATCGACCGGACACGATATGATTCGTAGGTTGGGTTTCGTTCCTCAACCCAACCTACAACTACTACCGACTACCCTATTTGACAACTTCCATTTGAGAGGTCTTACTATTTCTCTCAATATTAGGCTTTAACTCTGCTGGCAAAGATTCAACCGTTCCCCATTGTGACAAAAAAGTTTTCAACAGATCTTCTTGCTGAGTGCGGAATTCGTCCGTATCTTTACCTACATTCATAATGGCAAACCAGACAGAACCTTGCTTCTGCGTAGGCAATGCTCCTGCTAAAGAACTAACGTTATCCAGCGTTCCCGATTTCACAACTAATAGTGGAGGTAAATTGCGTTTATCCAATGTTCCTTCATCTTGTCCTATAATAGCAAATACATCTCCGATGGTCATATTATAAGGTTGCAGATATCGTTCAATTGCCATAAACATCGCACAGGCAGCGCGGGGAGAAATCCGATTTTCTGGACTTAACCCAGAACCATTTACGAGTTGAACTTCTTCTGGCGCAACACCAGCTATTTCAGCCGCTTTTCGTGCAACTACTTTTGCTCCTCCCACAGAATTAGCTAGCATCTCGGCCATGTGGTTGTTGCTGAACCGATTCATTCTTTTGATAAGTTCAGCAAGTGGGAAAGAATAATGGCGAACAAGAGGTTGTATGTTGCTGGGAGTTGAAGGCGTGACTTTTATCGAACCGGAAATTTCAACTTGGGGTCGAGGAGTGCCAGGAGGTAAAGTAAGATATTGCTTTTCAGCTTCTTTAGACCAATTTTTGCTATTTAACCCAAGTTTGAGTAGATTACCAGCGGTCTGCGGGTTAGTCTTAAAATTCATGTAAAACTTACCGGCAATTATTAAGTCGCCAGTTACGCGGTTGATGCCAATTTTGTTTAAAGTATTACCCAAGGCAATCGCTTCTTCCCAAACAAAAAGAGGGTCTTCACCTCCCTGAACTACCAAGTCGCCTTGTAAAACTCCATCCTTAATTGGCCCAGTTGCTGCAATTAAAGTTACAAATTGACGATCGGGCCCGAAAGTTTGCAGCGCCACCAAGCTTGTCGCCACTTTTGTTACTGAAGCAGCTGGTAGGGGAATTGTGCCACGATAATTTGCTAAAAGGGTATTACCAGATTGAATCCATACACCTTGTTGGGTTTCCTTGGCAAATCCTTTGGCGACTAGCATTTTTATGTATTGCGCGATCTCCGCGTTAATAACTGGATCTGGATTCTCTGGAGGTAAAATTGAAAACGTATACTTATTTACTGGCATTTCCACTTTTGTCAAGTTTTCAGTTGTAGTGGCTGATGAGTTTGTAACCTCATTCTCAGGAGATGGCGATGTGGCTTGTGGTGAGGAAGAAGTAGAACATCCACTAATAAGTGCTAACCCGGCTATAGATAGCGCAGTGGTTAAACGAAGGTTTTTTAGCAGCGTCATTCGATTTTAGATTTTGGATGAGAGGATAATGGAATTGAGTTCGCGGATGAATCCGGGTTTGGCTCTAAAACTTGGATGCTATGCTTGATTTTTGATCGACGGATCAATCTGCATGACTTTCCACAGTCAGCCTGCTGGTTGTTAAACTTCTAATATCAAATATATTGTATTTTGTCAACTAAATATCAAAAACTCATGTCAAAGTTTAAGTTATATTAAAAAATATGACAAATTTGTAGTTTTGTATATTATACTTAAAGAAAAGATAAAAAGTAAGTGGTCAGCCCAGTTGAACTAGATTGCTGAATAAGTAGCCCAAACCCGATCGCGGGAATTTTCAGGTGAAAAGGCAGTCCCAGTTCTGGAACTGTAAACGGCAATATATCGCTGTAGATCGGATTCGAGATTGAGATTAAGAGGCAAATATAAGGCGTGAGTCAGCATCCACTCGCTAAAGATAGACGCTACGACCCGGACGCGATCGCTCGCTACTACGGCAAACGTCCCTGGCTAGCCATCTGGCGTACCCTTACAGTTATTTGGTTTTTTGCTGGGTTTATATTGGGGTTAAAATGGGACGAATGGCTGAATCGAGTTGAATACAACAAGTTTAAACGAGCAGCCCAGCTGCGGAAAATACTCACCCATCTCGGCCCTACATTTATTAAAGTCGGTCAAGCGCTCTCGACGCGGCCTGATTTGATTAAGAAAGACTTCTTAGAGGAGTTGATCAAATTACAAGATCAACTGCCGCCATTTGATAGCGCTAGAGCCTTCAATATCATAGAGACAGAGCTAGATAGATCTGTAGAAGAAATATATAGTGAAATCTCCAAAGAGCCAGTTGCAGCCGCTAGCCTGGGACAAGTATATCAGGCGAGACTCCACAGCGGCGAAGAAGTAGCCGTCAAGGTTCAGCGGCCCAACTTACTGCCAATACTAACCCTAGACTTATACTTAATGCGGTGGGCAGCTGGTTGGCTGGCACCTTGGCTACCCCTGAATTTAGGACACGACTTGAAGCTGATCGTCGATGAATTCGGCACCAAGTTATTTGAGGAAATTGATTATCTCAACGAAGGACGCAACGCGGAAAAATTTGCCGCCAACTTCCGCGATGACCCGGAAGTCAAAGTGCCAGCAATTTACTGGCGCTACAGCAGCTACCACGTCCTCACTTTGGAGTGGATTCACGGTATTAAGCTAACGGACACCGAAAAAATCGAAAAAGCGGGACTATACACCGATAGTCTGATCCGCATTGGCGTAACATCAGGACTGCGGCAGTTGCTGGAACATGGGTTTTTCCATGCTGACCCCCATCCAGGCAATTTGTTCGGTCTACCACCTCAGTGTCCGCTGGACGCGGAAAAGCAACCCACCAAGTGGGTGCAGGGCGGTCAGATGGCTTACATTGATTTTGGCATGATGGATCAGTTAGACCAGACCACGAAAGAAAATCTGGTAGATGCCGTTGTCCATCTGATCAATAAAGATTACGAGGATTTAGCCGCAGATTTTGTCAAGCTCGGCTTTCTGACTCCAGAAACTGATATAGGGCCGATCGTACCAGCTCTAGAAGCGGTGCTGGGTAATGTGATAGGGGAAAGCGTGGGGGATTTTAACTTCAAGACGATTACAGACAAGTTCTCGGAGTTGATGTATGATTATCCCTTCCGCGTCCCGGCTAAGTTTGCGCTGATTATTCGTTCTCTGGTGACACAGGAAGGCTTGGCGCTAAGCATGAATCCCAATTTTAAGATTGTGGAAGTGGCTTATCCCTACGTAGCGCGGCGGCTCTTAACTGGAGAAACGCCCCAACTGCGGCGGCGTCTGATCGACGTGCTGTTCAAAAATGGGAAATTCCAGTGGAATCGATTGGAGAACTTGATTGCGATCGCTCGTACAGACAACAGCTTCGACATCATGCCAACTGCCCAGCTCGGTCTGCAATATCTGTTTTCCGATGAAGGCAAGTTTCTGCGTCGCCAGTTGGTGCTGGCGCTCACGGAAGACGATCGCCTCCATACCGAAGAAGTGCAACGTCTCTGGAACTTGATTAAGGACGATTTGAACCCAGGGCAACTATTTAACGCTGCTTGGGGAGCTTTGGCCGAATTATCGACCGAGGGCGCGGCAGCTCTTTTGCCATCAGTGGGAGCTCTAGCAGCTTTCTCCGGCAAGAAGTAAAGGTAATTTTAGATTTTAGATTTAATTTAAATTTGAAATCTAAAATCCTCTCCTTCTCCCACTCCCGTAATGGTAAGATTAACCATCAGGCTGTCAATTGCAAAGGAGTTATTCGTGTTCGTATTTCCAGAGCCCCCCTATTTCTTCCTGCTGGCTGGTCTGCTGGCCGGGATAACATCAGGTTTGGCTTTTGAAGCTACCCTTAAACAACTGGTACAGGAATGGTCTATCAGTCGCTCGACCCGAACAATAGCATATTTGCAAGGGGTACAGCTACAGCTTCCTTTCTTGGGAATTTGTATAGGGATTTGTATTTTTCTAGCGTCTGGTCTAGAAGTGTTTGGTTTTCCTACTTCCCTTTCTTACGGCGTAGCTATAATTCTCACACTTTTTACCGGGCTACTTATTTGGTCGCAACTCAGCAAACTTTTAGTTCAGTTAGAACGGGGAGGCTCGCGCTCCATAGATTTAGATTCATGGGGCTAGACTTGAAAATTTTACGCCTAAAAGCAAGTTTGGAAAGAGAGTCAAATATGCTGCTTTGGACACGGCATAATTAAATCTTTTGTATGACCGACATATTTATGATGCCGTGTCCCTACAAAAATATTCATAAGGAACATTAGCAGGCCGGATTCCAAAAGACCCAGTAAATTTAGCCAAAGGATAGTCAGCTGACAAATTCTCGAAAACCATCACAATATGAAGGAATCTGGCTTCAGCCAAAAGGCCCTACTATGAGACTTCCTCACTTAGCAGCTCTCAGACCCCGCCAGTGGACAAAAAATCTGATTGTTTTTGCCGCACCTTTATTTGCTTTCAGCATAAATGTTGAATCATTGTTGGGTAGCTTGCTGGCTTTTGTGCTATTTTGCTGTACTTCCAGCTGTTTCTACTTACTCAATGACATCGCAGATGTAGAAGCCGATCGCAAACATCCCATCAAGTGCCAGCGTCCTATAGCAGCGGGATTGGTGAGCGTTCCCGTGGCTATAGGCATGGCAGTAGCTTTATTAAGCTTTGCTCTGATTATCGGTTGGCTGCGATCGCCTTGGTTGGGAGCAACCATCCTTGGCTACGCTTTCTTGCAAATAGCCTATAACTTGCAGCTGAAGCGTGCGGTGATTTTGGACATTATTGCGATCGCCACTGGATTTGTCCTGCGAGCCTATGCCGGTGCAGCAGTAACCAATCTTTCCTTGTCTCCCTGGTTCTTGCTTTGTACCGCTATGGTGGCTCTATTTTTAGGTGTCGAAAAACGCAAAGCAGAACTCCGACTATCGCAAATCAAAAGCGGTAAAACCCGTGCTGTTCTTAAACGCTACTCCTTAGCGCTACTTACTCGCATGGAAAGCGTTGTTACAAATGGCACCATATTAACCTATGCGATCTGGAGTTCGGGGCCGCAAGTTGGAGGTGCTTCCACACCCTGGATGCTGCTAACATTACCATTTGTATTGTATGGTATCTTTCGCTATCAGCTTCTGGGCGACCCCCAAGAAATTGCACGCAAAAGCAAGATAGGCAGCGAATTAGGAGGACAAAGCGAGCGACCTGAAGAAGTTTTATTAACGGATTTGCCAATTTTACTGACGGTTTTGTATTGGATTATCACAACCTTTGTGATTCTCTTGCTCAAACATGATGGTGTTATCAAATAAGTTTGAGATCGGAGCGGTGTAAAAGTGAGAAAATACAACCTTCCCACAGAAGCCTATAGGCTTGCTTCCATAGAAATTGAATTGCTGAAAATCGCTGGAATTCAGGGGGTAATCCTGGATTTAGATAATACCATCGTTTCAGAAGACGATCGCTACCTATCCCCCGGTGCTGAAGCTTGGATCGAGCAAGCAAAATCAGCCGATATTAAATTTTACATTCTTTCTAATGGCAAACGTCGGTATCGGGTAAAGTATTGGTCGTACCGTCTCGATATTCCAGCTATCAATCCCGCGAAAAAACCATTCCCTTGTGCATTTCGCAAAGCCATAAAACATCTGCGCCTTAAACCAAAACAAGTTGTTGTGATTGGTGACAGCCGCCATACAGATATGCTGGGAGCATGGTTTGTAGGTTGTCCTTTCATCCAAGTTGCCACTCTTCCTCATCCTTTTCGCTGGTGGGAAAAGTTACTGGGGAAACGAGTACAAACTCCTTACCCTACCGATGGGGAACTTTGGGATTTTAATAATTCAGAAAAGTACGATCTATAATATGGCTAAATTGGTGGATATTTTTTTGTCATTTATAAATAATATCGCAGGAGTTTACAATGCAAACTAAATTATTATTTAGCCTTTTGATATTGCTCTCGGTTGGATTGAATACTAGCGGTCAAATACTCCTGAAACAAGGATCAGGTCAAAATCCACTAAACCTTTATCTGCTGGGTGGTCTTTCGGCATACGCCTTAAGTACGATTTTCTATATTTTGGTGTTGGGCAAGTTTAATTTATCAGTAGCTTACCCAATCGTAATTGGACTAACAGTTATTGGCACTACCATAGCAGGGGCACTTATTTTCAGCGAGAGAGTTACTTTTGTAAGTTGGTTGGGAGTCGGATTGATGATCGGTGGAATTTGTGCGATCGCATTTGGTAAACTTTCGTGACCGAGAATCATCATAGCGCGTCTGAATTACATTAACTATAATTGAGGGCAATTATACTGAGATATGCTGCAATTTGGAGCGACGCTTTAGCTCAGTTTCGGTCTGACATCGCGGCTAAAAGCGATCGCATTCACCAATAAAGCGGATCGATGGGTAAAGCAAAGTGGTACTAACTAAAAAAGCCAAATTAATTGGAGATCGATAGTAAAATGCCAAAAAAGTTGATTATATCTACCTTAGTAGCAGTAGCTTTGGCAATATCTGGACTGCTCGCTGCGGCCTCTCCATTCACGCTTCGGAGCGCACAGTTCTCCGAGGGTAAAAACCTCCCGCTATCAATGGTTTATCGGGGATATGGTTGCACCGGCAACAACATATCCCCAGAACTGACTTGGAGCGGCGAACCAGCAGGAACAAAAAGTTACGCCATCACCTTCTTCGATCCTGATGCCTCCACAGGTGTTGGTTGGTGGCACTGGACAATCTTCAATATTCCCGGCAACGTTCACAAACTAGCAGCGAATGCTGGCAAACCGGGCACCAACCTAGCACCGAGTGGCAGCAAACAAGGTTACACCGATTACGGTAACAGCGAATATGGCGGTCCTTGTCCTCCCGCAGGTGATAGTCACGGCTACGTTTTTACGATATATGCCCTTAATGTCAATAGCTTGCCAATCGGTTCAGAGGCAACTGGTGCAATGCTAAACGTTTCGATGAAAGAACACATCTTGGCAAAGGCTACACTCAAGGGTCGATATGGGCGATAGGTTATACCCAATGGACATCTCCTTTCAAAGAATGTAGAGACGTTGCATGCAACGTCTCTACAAGGGTTACAGGTAACGCACCTTTAATTTATGGAGATGTCTAATGTAAACTGAGTAAAGAACCACAAAGCATAGGCAAATATGCCCAATACAGACCAAGTGATTGTAACAGGAGATATTGAGAGCAATAAGGTGCCTGTAAATATCTTCTACGAAGCCTTTAATACAAGGAATTTGTCGCTGCTTGACAAAGCCCTAGCCGAGAACTGGGATGACATTCCACTAGCACCAGGGCAGGCACCAGGTCTGGCGGGCGCAAAGCCTGTGTTCGAGCATTTGTTCGGAACGATCCCTGACTTTAAAGCCGAGCTACAGGAACTTATTGCCGAAGGGGATAAGGTTGTCGCTCGATCGATTCTCACTGGAACGCATAACGCCAAATTATTGGGCGTCGAAGCAACCGGATGCACGATCCGAATTCAGGCGATTGACATTCATCAAGTGCAGGATGGAAAGATTGTGCGAACGTGGCACGTCGAAGATTGGGCGACAGCGCTCGGCCAAATGGGAGCGCTGTCGGGCGACTAGAAACTCGCCCGGTGTAGAGACGGTTATCACCAATTAGCAATCCTTCGCTATTTAATCTCAAAGGAAACTGACTATGCTCTTTAGAAAAAAAGCTTCCCAAATCCATCCTTCGCGAAGAACCCTTGTAAAAGCTAGTGCTGCCGGTGTAGGGGGATTTTTGCTGAGTCTTTTTCTGCCCAAAGTAAATCACAAAGCAGAGGCGAATATGCTTAATACAGAGATGGAATCTTTTGATGGCTCCTACACTATGGAGCGTGTCACGTTTAATAGTAATGGCGTAGAACTGGTTGGCAATCTCTACTTACCCAAGGGACTTGCCAACCCAGGCCCCGCTGTGACGATTCTGGGTCCGGTGGCGTTTGTGAAAGAACAATCGCCTGTTCAGTATGCTACCCGAATGGCAAAAGCCGGTTTTGTAACGTTGGCATTTGACCCGTGTTTTCACGGTGAAAGCGGTGGCGAACCACGTCGTTATGAAAGTCCGCAGGCCAAAGTTTCTGACTTTAAATCCGCAGTTAGTTATTTGCTAGGCCGCAAAGAAGTCGATAAGGATAAAATTTACGCACTTGGTATATGTCAAGGTGTCAATTGGACAATTCAGGCTACAACTGAAGATCCTCGAATTAAGGCATTAGCGATTGTGGCAGGACATTATTTAACCAAGGAAACTATCGATGAATACAACGGCGGTGAGGACAAAACTCTTGCTCGCATTGAACGAGGAAAGCAAGCCAAGGCTAAATTTGAAAAAACAAGTCAAGTTGATTATATCCCTATTGTAAGCTTGACAGATCCTAACGCTTTGCTGTTGTCCAAACCGATATATGAGTGGTATATCCGTTGGGCCGATCGCGGCCCGGCTTGGAATTTTCACGGTCTTTGGGAAAACCGGGTTGCCGCTATGAGTGAAGCAGAATTATGGACTTATCGTGTAGATGAAACATTCAGAAAGCTTACCACACCGACGTTAATGGTTCACGCTGACAGGGCGGCGAGCGGTCCTGTTATTCCTAAAAAATTGTTTGAATTAATTGCAGCCAAAGACAAACGTATGGTTTGGTTGGGTGACAATATTCAGTTTCAATTTTATGAAGAACCTGAAACGATCGATAAAGCTGTAGGCAACGTTGCTTTATGGTTCAATAGCCATAAATAGGAAAAAACGCCCTAGAACAAATCGCTCGATCGTTCTGGCCCGATCGCAATTTGTTCTAGGGGGTATGATATAGCGGTTCTCAAGTAAGTGAGGTACGTAGTTGGGCTTTAGCCCTCTTAATTTAGTGGTTATATAAGCTGTCAGTCATACCTCATCTACCTTATAAGGGCTATATCATGTCCGATAGCACCGGACTTGTATAGGTTGTCTGATTGTAGGGGCGGGTTTAGACGACAATTCTTGATGACAACAGACAACCTCGTGACAAAACCCGCCCCTACCATACAATACCGATACAACCGGACACGATATGACCGTTGCCTATTAAAGTCGGGAGGATTTAATTCAAAAGCAATCAAAATAAATTTTTGGCTTTATTTATCATTCCCTGCCAAAAACTTTTTGTCTGAACAGTCGATGTTTCAGTTGGTTTGGGTTCCTTGAGATAGCGGTAGTACTCCCACAATTCTCGATATGGCGCACCTGGTTTCATTGGTGTTCCCGCCCAATGAATATACTGTAACCTTTTCTCCCCATCATAGAGTACGCGGTCTCTTTCTTGGAAGTGTTTTGAACCTGCCCAACTGCCTGGGCCTCCCCCCGGAATTTTGACGAGATTCAAGCGTTTTGGAATAGACTTTAGTATTATGTAATTTAATATGGGCTGATCTGTTACCTGGCGAGAAAAGTCAAAATATTCGCGATGTTGGGAGCATTCGCGCAACAGTTCGTACATCTCCTCTAATGAAATTGTGCCTTTTTTAGATGCCCAAAAGCCGCTATTAAAGACATCGCTTAATTGTTCTTCCGTAAATATTTTTTGTTCTCTTATTAAAGGTGAAAAAATGTCTTGCAAACCTCTACCTGCGTGATGATAATCATTGCAAATAAAGCCAAATTCTGCTAAGTAATCTAAAACATCTGCAATTTTCTCAAATACAATAATGTCTGTATCAATATAGAGAAATTCATCTAAAGGGCCAAACCAGGCTACTAGCTTTCGCATCTTATTGGGAAGCGCTAGAAAGTCACGGTCAAAAATTTCGGCAATTTTTTGAGTGAATTGGTTTAGAAAATCTAGATCTGGAAAGATTTGGACATTATGTTTTTCGCTGAGAATAGCGGCAAGATTTTGATAATTATCATTGAAGGGAATTAAAAAGACAGACACATTGGGATCGTAGTAACGAATGCTATTCAGGAGTGCGATCGCATTCTCGCCAACTTTTTCATTTGCTACAATGTAAATTCCGCGACTCATAGGTATTTGGGATTTCAGATTTTAGATGTTAGCTTGAGATAAGAATCGAGGAATCCTTAGCTAGATAAGCCAAGTTTGCGTAAAACTCGTGTTCCCAGACTGGGAGGTGGATTGTATGGTATTGGTTTACCAGTAAACTTAGGTTTGTTTTCCGGTTCGTGGAGATAGCGATAGTGTAAAAAGATATCCCGGTAGGGACAATCAAGATTTTCACCATCACAAATTCTATTAAATAGTTTAGAAGATACGCCAATGTAATGAAGATAAGTTAGTTGATTGCCTCGATCGTACAAAACATTATCTCGTAACTCGAAGTGATTGGAACTCACAGCGCAACCCGTTGATTGACTTTTAGGTAATTCCAGGGCTAAATTATAAACTGGTATATGCGATCGCATTATCATATAGTTTAGCACCGACTGATTCGGCGCTGACATATACAAAATTTCTGCCTCTCCCGCTTCTAAGCTGGATACTACCACATCTAACTTTTCTGGTGTAAATATTCCCCGTCTTCCTGCGTAAAATCCCGCGCAAAAAATCTCTGACTCTAGGCGGCTTTGCGGAAATACTTCTAATAATTTAGAACTTTTGATATTGTAGATATGGGATGGGTCTTTGTACTGAAAGTCATATACCACAAAATCATTTTTATCCAGCGCTTTAAAGATTTGTTCTAGGGAATTCAATACTAAAACATCTGCATCAAAATATGCAAATTTTTCAAAAGGTGCTTCTTTATCAAAAGCGTAGTAGCGCCGGTTCATGCCAATCCGATAAACCCCTTCAATTCCTTTTTCTTGCCAAATATTGAAAGCTGTGGGATGTGCTTTCCATACTCTTGCTGACAAATCTTCCCAACTAGCAAACAATTCAGGATCTTCTAGCAGGCTGACATTCTCTCTTTTGGCGACTTCTGCACGAACTTTCTCCAGGTTATCATCGTAAGCAATCACGCAAACCGGCATTTGCTTACCGACATTGACCTCTATACTGTTGAGTATGGCAACGAGTTGGTTGTAGACACGATCGTTAGCCAGCGTATATATACCGTCTGTCATTTGAATTTCCCATTTTTTGATTGTTTAAACTCTCGCGCTTTAGGTTAGTCGGTCAATCAAATTCGATAACCAATTGAGAAGGTTTAATTTGTGAAGAATAATCTGACGCGCTTCGGCGATCGCATCTTTAGCTTCATGCCAAGCATCAGGTGTTGCAATTACCTCCTTAATATATGCTATGCCTTTTTCATCTTGGCTGGGCAATCTCAAGAAGCTTCCTTTAGGCAATAGTTTATCAGCCGCAGGGCCACCATAGTAAATGGGCAAACACCATGCCAACAAAGCGTCCCAGAGTTTTTCGGTCACATACCAATCATTTCCAGCATAGTTCTCGATCGCCAGGTTGTAGTAGTAGCCACTCATAACATTCCATTTATTACCTATTTTTCCATATCCACCAGCCCATTTTGGTAAATCCCGCCCGTACAAATCAAATTCTAAACCGCTTTCGCATAAAAGCTGTAAAAAAGCCAAACGCTGACGATGTTCTGCCGTGCGATCGATCCCAGAAGTAATCCAACAGCACGATCGCACCTTTTCTGGTGGCCCCATCTCATTTAATTCACGGAAGGAATTGGAATGATACCAAATGGCAGGCATATAGTCGGGAATAGGGGCCAAGTCATCCGGGCCTGAGACATACCCGCAGTATTTCTGCGCCTGTTGGTATTCAGCTATTCTATTGTTTTTCATTTTTTCAAAAGGCGGTTCCCGTACCAGAGAAATAATACTTTCTTTGGGCACCCCCCGCAGTTTAGCTTGGATGTCTTGCTTGTCTTTACCCTGCTGTTTTTGAAACCTGTTAAGCAAGCGTCGAAACCGCGAAGGTTCGGGCATCAATTCTGGAAAAGACGTAAAATTATACAACAGTAAAAAGTCTGGATTTTTTGCAGGTGCCAGCATTTGAATGTTGCCCCAAAGTCCCAAAGGATGTGGTGTTTGTTGCCATAGCCAATCAGTTGGGGTAGAACCCGGATAGCTGGTAAGCATCCCGACGTTTTTTTTGCCCATATACTAACGCAAATTGCTAACATAACCAGTATAATTTATAATCACTCTCATCCGCTATAATTCAGCTGTGTAGCTTACAGCTATTTTCAAAAATAGCGATAATCTTGAAAAAGCTGACGCTCATTTTTAGGCTCATTCATACTGCTTTAACGGTAGTAAAAATTAAAATTTTTTAATGCGGCTAATCTAGCTTTGTTCAGACGATAGTGATAACCGAGTCGGCGTCGCCAATTCTCCCAAAAAGTTATCTGCCCTTTTCCATAAGAAGCATCCAAGTGCTTTCTGATTTTATTTAGATGTTCCCAACCCTCGTTTTTTTTGACAGTCCATCCCACTTTGGCAGCCGCCAATCCCATCGCGTTTCCTTCTCCACCATACATACCTTTTAATTCCAAGTAATTTCCAATCCTATCCCACTCGGTAAAAAAATATTCTTCTCTGCCTTCATCCCTAGCGATTATATATAAAGATTCTCCGATAAAATTAGCCTTTTCCCAACTAATATCTAGCTTATCGGCAACACTTTTCATTAAATCCATAGATTGCGGACGAAATTTGCTGATATGTTCGCTCAAGTTTTCATAGCGTCCGGTAATTCCAGGTTCCCATTCAATATCGGGTACATCAGCTAAAATCCTTGTATCGGCATCAATATAGATTGCCGCACGAAACATTGACAGAGCCTTTTGCAGGACAAAGCGTTTGTCGTGATAACAATGAAGAATACCTTTTTGTCGATGCTTAAAAGCTAAAACATTTTTCACCTCCCTAAAGTCTTCGGGGTTATCTGTGTAAATTACCACTTTAGTTAACCGAGAATATTTTTCTAAATCTGCGGCTAGTTCTTTGGCCAAATTTCGATACTTACTGCCAAGAGCTAACGTGCAAAAGCAAAAATATTTTTCTGATTCATTCATACTAAGAGCGAACCTCACTGTTATTTAGTCGGCAGTTTAGTACTATTTTCAAACAATTCAATCGTGTTGAGAAGGCTGATTGCTGAGGCATAAGATTCCTCAAGTAGCTCATCTTTTTCTTCAGGAGTGTCTATGAAGTCATCAGCAAGTAATCGCAGGGAACCTATCATAGTGTTGAGACGGGTACGAACTTCGTAGGAAAGACGATTGCGAATTTCTTCATTGCCGTTAATCACCTTTTCAGGGCGTTCGGCAAATTGCATAGAGTACAGTCTTGCATAGTAGCCACCTTTGTCTAAAAGTTCTTCATGAGTACCAGTTTCTACAACGCGCCCTTGGTCTAGTACGGCAATTTGATGGGCATTTTGCACGGTGGAGAGGCGGTGAGCAATTACGAGGGTGGTGCGATCGCGACTCAAATCGTCGATCGCCTGTTGTACCAGTCGTTCGGAAACTGTATCCAACGCACTCGTTGCTTCATCAAGGATTAAAATGTCTGGATCTTGCAAAAGGGCGCGTGCGATCGCCAGACGCTGCCGCTGTCCTCCCGATAATAGCACACCGCGATCGCCGATCGTAGTATCAAATCCCTTGGGCAATTTCTCAATAAATTCATAAGCATTTGCTCGTTTAGCCGCCGCAAAAACTTCCTCATCCGTTGCATCAGGTCGTCCGTAGGCGATATTATTGCGAACCGAGTCGTTAAACAGAAAAGTATCCTGACTGACAATACCCATCGAACTTCTGAGACTTTTGAGATCGAAGTCCCGCAAATCCGTATCGTCGATGGTGATACAGCCCCCGATCGGGTCGTAAAATCGGGGTAAAATATCCGCTAAAGTTGATTTACCAGCACCCGATCCACCCACCAAAGCCAAAGTTGTACCGCGTGGTAAATACAGGTTAATATCCTTTAGCACTAACTTCTCATGATTGGGATATTTAAAAGTTATATTATTGAAATGAATACCTTTACTTATTTGCTTGTAAGGCAAAGAACCGTCTTTCATGAAAGGTTTATTGTCTCGCCGCAAAAAGTCCTGTACTATGTCCACGCTGGCAGCAGTATTGGCAAGTTGACTTCTAGCACCGTTTAACTGAGTAATGAACGGCAGCAACCGGAAAAGCACCAATAAATAAGTCAGCAGCACGGTGGAAATCGACTGTATTTGATTGGCGAAAACCAGCCGACCTAAAATCACGATTCCCATTAAAGTAATTATGCCCGTTACTTCGCTAACCGGGCTAATTGCAGCCGAGTGTACCTGAGATTGGTAATCAGCTTGTTCGCGATCGCGAATTAACTTTTGCAGCCATTTATATTCTCTTTCTTCATTTGCCGTTGCTTTCACCAAGCGAATTCCGTTTAGCACTTCCAGCACCCGTATTGAATACGCTTTTGACATATCTGAAAGCAATTTACCAAAATACTTAGAACGGGAAATTGATTGTTGATTAACTAACGCTACTAAGCCAAGTAAAAGCGTTGAAACTATGGTGAGTTGCCAGGAAATTGCCAACAACAACCCCACGAATACTAAAATAGTAATGGAGATACTCACTATCCGAAGCGTCGTCCCAACCATAGCGATAGTCCGACCGATTTCCCCACCCAGGCGGTTAATCAAATCCCCCACTTTCATCTGTCCAAAAAACTCATAATCCACTTCTAGCAATAATTTAAGCCCATCTTCCCGCAAATCAGAAGTAAGCGCCCGCATCAAGGAACTAGATACTAAGCTGCCAACATAACTGGCAACGTTCTTCAATACAATTGCCAACAAAATGCTTCCCGCCATCACAATAGGCCGATAGTCTTCTGCAATGCCATCAAAGGGCGACATGAGACGCCCGATTACGGGCGGCGCACCTTTTAAATCTATTTTTTGACCTAAAAAATTTAACAAGATCGGCACTATCAGAGTAGTACTCACGCCGTTAAATAATGCGCCAGAAAAACCCAAAACGATCGTCATTGACATCCAAACTGGATAGCGGCGAACAAATTTTATTAACAGATTTTCGGAAGACATTCAACTATACCTGCTGTTAGAAAATGGACATCAACCTGATTGGCGATCGATTCAAATAAATTACTTTTTATTATAAACCTGCTATAATTTCTGATAGGGTAGCTGACATCGAATCTACGCTGTAATATTTTACACATCTTTCTCTGCCTTTCCGACCCCGTTCGTTTGCTGACTCTAAATCTTGAAATATTTCTTGAATTTTGACAGCAATTTGCTCTGGATTTCCAGGTTCCACTAGATAACCCGTTCCGTTCAAAATATCGGGAATATCTCCCACCTTTGTAGATAAAATCGGTTTAGCCATAGCCATCCCATCAGTTAGTTTGAGAGGAAATTGCGCCCTAGCTGTGAGGTCGTTTCGCTGTGGAACAACTACAACATGGGCAGCAGCTACCACTTCCGGCATCGCTTCTACAGGACACCTCGGTAGTTTAATAATCCAACGTCCCCATCTTTGGCTTAGTTTATCATCATAATCATCATAAGGGCTTCCACCCACAATTACCAATTTTAAGTCTGATTGATTCAGGATATCTAACGCAATTAAGACATCTTCAACCCCCTTGTGAGGTCGTGGGGCTCCCGGAAACATTAAAATTCGATATCCAGATAGGCCATAGCGGGACCTGCTTGCTTCGGGATCGTATTTATCGGGGTCAAACATTTCCGTATCTTTGCCATTAGGCAGATAAACACCGCCAAAGCGTTTTTTGAGAAAATCGGTGTCTATAGTTATGGCATCTGCATTCTGCACCAAGTTTTCCATCCACTTTACATACAGAGGATGATCGGGATATTTTAGCGCCCCATCTTTTTTGAAAATATCTCGATAAAGCTGTTTGGGTGTAGGACGGTACTTCCAATCATCTCCTCCGTGCCAGCTGAGTTCCCAGTCATCCATATCTAAAAGTAAAGGACGACGATTATTGAATAACTTTTTAACTACAGATATTCCAAAACTTGTTGGCTTGGGTTTTACTGCATAAATAATATCTCCATCGATTTTATTTAAAACTTCGATCGCTCTTTTAAATAATCCGGGATATTTCTCGCCCTTTACTGAAAAAATAGGCATTCCCGAAGGAGGAATCGCATACAGTTCTTCTCCAAATTGGAATCCTACGATTTCTACTTCATAATTCAGTTTTTTGATTACCTGTCCCAGCAAAAAAGCCCGTACAGCGCCCCCTCCCGATAAATCGCTAACAATTAGTGAAACTTTCAATTTTATATTACCTCCTTATTTTTTTTACCTGTCAACTTGGAGAATATTGATAAGATTTTTTGCGATCGCGGCCCTCGGTATTTTTCATAAAGTATAAAACTGGGGGTAATTTGCCTAAGAGAATAGATGATTTTGAGGAATGCTGGGTTATTAACTTTTACTTTTTTATCTAAAAAATACACTGGTGAATCGATGATTTTAATCAATCGTTCAAAATTAGCTTTATCTTTTTCTCTGATGGTTTCTTGCACCAAAAAATCTATGCCGATTTCGCAAAGGGGAAGTAAATCCTTCTGCTTGCTGTAAACTGTCTCGTATAAAAGTATATAATATCCTTTCATGTAAGACCACTTATTTGTTCTATTGGTTTGATGTTTTGTATAGAATGCTCCCACAATGGGTGTATAAACAAAATTAACTCCGGCCTGGAGAAGACCTAATGGAAAATCTCTATCTTGGAGAGCCTTCAGGCTCTCATCAAACATTTTTTTACTAAAAATACTTCTATTCATCAGCATACATTGCTGTAATACTGGAAATGGAGAATCTGCTAAAAAATCCGGTATAAGTAAACGCTGGATTAATTGATCTTTTGTTAAAGATCCTACTATATTTAACTGTCTGTCGGTAATATTTTGTTCCTTGTCTAGAAATACTCGTTCGTAATCACAGTAAAAGACGGTATTTTTTCCGTCTAACCCATTTAAATTACTTAACTGAAAGCTGGTTTTATTTTGGTCAATCCAATCATCTGCATCTAAAAACTGAATCCACTCGCCTTGGGCTTGCCTAAAGCCAAAATTACGAGCCGAAGATACACCCCCATTTTCTTTGTAAAAATATTTCACTCGCGAATCGATGGTCATTAAATGCTCAGCTACTTCACGAGTGCGATCGCTAGATCCATCATCTACAATCAGGCATTCCAGGTCGGTAAATGTTTGGCTCAGTACGCTTTTGACTGATTTTTCCAGGTAACGTTCCTGATTAAAACAAGTAACGATAATTGATACAACAGGAGCCATTTTTAAAGTAATCCTCTGATTTAAAGAATTATCTCATTTTTCTCAACCATGACGCTGTTGATGCCACTTCCAGGCATGGGATAAGATGTTGTTGAGGTCTGAGTATTCGGGTTGCCAGCCTAAGATTTTTCGGGCTTTGTCGCTGCTTCCCACTAGCATAGGCGGGTCGCCCGGTCGCCGATCGCACTTTTGCACCTGAATTTCTCGCCCCGTCACCACTTTAGCCGTTTCGATCGCTTCTGTCACTGAGAAACCGCTGCCGTTCCCCAAATTAAATACGGCGCTATCTCCCCCCTCCAACAGATGCTTCAACCCCAAAATGTGGGCAGATGCTAAGTCCGAGACGTGAATATAATCGCGAATACAAGTACCGTCTGGAGTCGGGTAATCTGTGCCAAAAATAGAAACTGACTCCCGTTTCCCCAAAGCAGTCAGCAACACCAGCGGAAGCAGGTGAGTTTCCGGCGCGTGATCTTCCCCTAGCAACCCAGTCGGATCGGCACCCGCAGCGTTGAAATAGCGGAAGCAAACAGATTTAAAATTATAGGCTACATCGAAATCCGCCAGCATCCGCTCTACCATCAACTTACTAGCACCGTAGGGATTGATCGGATTTTGGGGATGATCTTCGGTAATGGGAATCGCCTTTGGCTCCCCATAGGTGGCGCAAGTGGAAGAAAAGACAAATTTCTCGATCCCGGCGGCCAGCATAGCTTCCAGAAGCGTCAGGGTGCCGTGTACGTTATTGCGGTAGTATTTGGCTGGATCTGTGACAGACTCGCCGACATAAGCATAAGCTGCAAAGTGCATTACTGCAACGATATTCAGCCTAGAGAAGAGGCTGTCGAGCAAGGCCCGATCGCCTGTATCGCCGACAACTAGCTCTACCTGTAAAACCTTCTCCACCAAGTCTCGATGCCCGTAGACGAGGTTATCCAGAATTACCACTTCGTAACCGGCGCGTAAGAGTGCCAGTACTGCGTGGGAGCCAATATATCCAGCGCCCCCTGTGACTAAAATGGTTGGTTTAACTTGTGACACTTGTTTAATAATGCTCCTAGTCAACTAACTTCAGGCGACCTACTTCGATGTAGTCAAAGATGTGATTGATTTGACGGCGGTCTTCCTCAGTGAGTTGGTGGTCTGAGAGGATGGCAGAAGTGAGCAACATATATTGGTGGCGGCTAATCTGACCCGCCACCAGGATTTGATCGACTATCTGTTTAGCGGCTATAGTTGATTTGCTCGGAACGCTCCCTTTCATTATCCTGCGTAAATATTTCCACTAAATTAGCATTTATGCAAAGTTATGGTGAAAAAATAATGAAGCCTTACGCCGATCGTGCTGGTTTTCCTCGCTTTTAGAAGTGGCTACACTCATTGTGAACTACCCACCGCTAATTCGGAGTACCGACTATAGCGTTGCCTTATATGCTGCCACTAAACGGAGTACCGTTATAGTGGGGGACGAGGGCGATCGAGTTAAATAAGAACTCTCTATCTTGGGTATTTTTTATGCAGGTTTACCGGCTGGCCGTACTCTCTGACAACTATATTTTTGTGCTGCACGATACACATAAAAATATTGCCGCTGCGATCGATCCAGCAGAAGCTGAGCCCGTACTGCGGCAACTTGAGGCAACTGGCGCAGAGTTAGTTGCCCTGTTCAATACTCACCATCATAACGATCATGTGGGCGGCAATCGAGGGCTGATGGAACGTTTTCCAAACCTCCGCATCTATGGGGGGGCAGAAGACTTTGGCAGAATCCCAGGCCAAAATGTGTTTTTGCGGGAGGGAGATCGCGTCTCGTTTGCCTCTAGCGTTGGCGAAGTTTTCTTCGTTCCAGGGCATACCCGCGCCCATATTGCCTACTATTTTCACCCAGATGCTCCTGATGAGCCAGGTGACTTATTCTGCGGCGATACCCTATTTGCTGGCGGCTGCGGCAGGCTATTTGAAGGCTCGCCGTCCCAAATGGTATCATCTCTCAGCAAGCTGCGGTCTTTACCGGACAATACCAGAGTCTGGTGCGCTCACGAGTACACGCTGAAAAATCTCCAATTTGCCCTGACTGTAGATGGTAACAACCCCGATTTACAAGCTAGATACGCCCAGGTGAAGGAGTCTCGCCGTCGGGAGGAGGCGACAATACCGTCAATTTTGGGAATAGAAAAGCGCACGAATCCCTTTTTGCGCTGGGATAACCCGGATTTACAAGCTGCGGTGAAGAGTCAGTCAGCCGTACAGACTTTTGCGCGGTTGCGGGGAATGAAAGACAACTTCTAGCCAGGATTGGCAGTTGCGATCGCACCCTATATTTCGCTAATATCATACATTCGGATCTATTTAAGCAAGACTCTACAGGAAAGCTCATGGCGAAACGCATTCAATTAGTTTTGACTCAGGATGTCAGCAAACTCGGAAAATCTGGCGATTTGGTAGAAGTAGCTCCGGGCTACGCACGCAATTATCTCCTTCCCAAGCAATTTGGCACTTTTGCCACCCCAGCAGTTCTCAAGCAAGTAGAAAAGCGCAGAGAAAAAGAGCGTCTGCGTCTTTTGGCACTGAAGGAAGAATCGATCGCCCTTAAAGCTGCTATAGAAGCTGTGGGTCGCTTTACGATCGCCAAGCAAGTAGGCGAAGGCGATGCTATCTTTGGGACAGTTACCGATCGGGAAATCGCAGAGGCAATTCAGCAAAGCATTGGCAAAGAAGTAGATCGCCGGGGTATTACCGTACCAGATATTCACCAGATTGGTACATATAAAGCTGAAATCAAATTACTCCAAGATGTAACGGCCATAGTAGATATTGAAGTAGTTTCGGGGTAAAATGATTTTGGATTTTGGATTTTGGATTTTGGATTAACATTAGTGATTGCTTATTGCTCAGGATAAAATCTAAAATCTAAAATCTAAAATCTAAAATTATTTATGGTTCACTCACTCAATTTTCAACCTATTGGCGATCGCCTCCCTCCTCAAAATGTAGAGGTGGAAGAAGCTATTTTGGGAGGCATCCTGCTAGACCCAGAAGCGATCGGCAGAGTGCTAGACCAACTCGTATCCGAAGCTTTTTCCCTAGAAGCTCATAAACTTATCTATCAAGCGGCTTTGTCCCTCCACGCTCAAAACAAGCCGACAGATTTAATGACCGTTGCTGTATGGCTTAGTGACAACAATCAACTGGAGAAAGTGGGGGGTGAAAATAAATTAGCCCAGCTAGTCGATCGTACCGTGTCAGCGGTAAACATCGACCAATATGCAACCCTGGTAACTGATAAATATCTGCGCCGCAAATTAATTCATGCCGGTCATAAAATAGTCGATCTCGGTTACGAAACAGCCACCGAATTGCCAATAGTTCTCGATCGGGCCGAACAAGAAGTTTTCGGCATCACCCAAGAACGACCCCAGCAAGGACTTGTTCCCATCTCGGAAACCCTTACCCAAACTTTGCTGGATCTGGAAAGCCGTAATGAAAATGCAATTCTGCCGGGACTCTCCTGCAATTTCTACGACATGGATGCGATGACAGGCGGTTTCCAGCGTTCCGATTTGATTATCGTCGCCGGTCGCCCATCAATGGGAAAAACGTCATTTGCTATTAATATTGGACAAAATATCGCCTCTGGGCATAAATTGCCAGTCGCTATTTTTAGCCTGGAAATGTCGAAAGAACAACTCGTACAGCGGATGCTTGCCAGTGAAGCGGGAATTGAAAGTAACCGCCTGCGATCGGGCCGCATCAGTCAAAATGAATGGGAATCGTTGAGTCGCGCACTTGGTATTCTATCTGCTCTGCCAATTTTTATTGAGGATACCGCAAATCTTACTGTTACTGAAATGCGTAGTCAAGCTCGACGTCTGCAAGCAGAACAAGGCGGTGAGTTGGGATTAATTTTAATAGATTATTTGCAATTGATGGAAGGCGGCAGCGACAATCGCGTGCAAGAATTATCGAAAATTACGCGAAGTCTCAAAGGTTTAGCCCGCGAACTAAATACCCCCGTTATTGCCCTATCTCAGCTGAGTCGGGGAGTTGAATCCCGTACAAATAAGCGACCGATGCTGTCTGATTTGAGAGAATCCGGTTCGATCGAGCAAGACGCTGATTTAGTGATCATGCTTTACAGAGATTCCTACTACAACCCGGATTCTCCAGATAGAGATATTGCCGAAGCAATTATCGCCAAACATCGTAATGGCCCGACAGGAACAATTAAACTTTTGTTCAATCCGCAGATTACACAGTTTAGAAATTTAGCGAAATGACAAATTATATAGCAACCGCCAGGGCGGTTAGGACATTCTTAATTCCTGAAACCGTTCGGCTGAGCGCTCACGTCGAAGCCCTTGATTATAGCCCCTTCTTACCCTAGCCCCGTTCGGCTGAGCGCTCGCCGAACGTCGAACGTCGAAGCCTAGTCCCTAGCTATACTCAGCACGGTCTTTGACCGTGCTTTCGTTGAGGAGTGAATGTTGTGGTTAACTGGTCAGGCTTGAAGGTTTGAAATTGCCGACCGCACGAATAGCGATCGCGCCTTACTCTTCAGCTTCTTTGGGCTTCAACATCCGCCAAATTTCTGTATCGACCTGTGCTAAATATTCCAACTCTAACTCACCAATTTTCCGAATTATGCGCTTGGGGTCGATCGCCCGCATCTGAAATACGATCGCCACGGAAGGTAAAGTTAAACCATTCAGTTCCGATGGCTCAATCTTCACTGTAAATGGAAACCGTAATGCCCCTAGAGAAGACGTAACCGGAACAATCATCAACATCGGAGAAGTTGCCACATCTGTTTGTACTGCAATCGCTGGACGATTACCCTTTTCCTCTCGCCGATCTGACTCCGGCAAACTAATCAGGAAAACGTCTCCTCTAGCCATCTAATTCTCCACCATACGGGAATGTGCTACCGCGTCTACAGATGCCAGTGTCGCTTCCATACTTAGCCAGTCCTCATCACTTGCTGCTTCCCAAGCTGCAAATTCCTGAGCTAGTTCAGTGGATGCTTGCGTTAGCAGAGGAGTCAGCAGCGCTACAATCTCGCCACTTATAGAATGTCCATGTACCTGGGCTTGTAGGGCTAGAGCTTGATATAACTCCACTGGCAATGTTACTTGAGTGTCAATCGCTTTAGTGGCATCCATAGAATTCACAATAATCACGATTTTTTATCTAATCCGCCGGGAAGACCCTCGCCATATCTGATTGGCGGGGGATGAAAGGCGGGTTAAAATTGGGTACTCGATGTACCCAATTTTAACAAATCATGCTACTGTATTTATAGTCTGCGTTTTCTATAAAATGCTAGTTTACTCAGCAAAGCTAAAAGGAACAGAAGCCCAGTACCGCATCCTTGATGAGATGTTGCGGACTGGGCTTTTTGTACGGAATAAAGTTTTACGATACTGGATGGATAATCCCGGCGTAAACGGCATGGACTTGAACAAATACTGCAAAGTTCTGGCTGACAATCCCGAATTCCCTTGGGTTAAAAAACTTAACTCAATGGCACGTCAAGCAATGGCGGAACGTGCTTGGATAGGGATCTCAAAATTCTTTGATAACTGCAAGAAAAAGATATCTGGTCAGAAAGGGTATCCCAAATTTAAACAGTTGCAGACCAGAGCATCAATTGAATACAAAACTTGTGGCTGGAAGTTGTCGGATGATAAAAGATACATCACTTTTACCGACAAATTCGGTGCAGGTACTTTTAAACTCTGGGGAACCAGAGATTTGCATTTCTACCAAATCAGTCAGATTAAACGAGTCAGAATAGTTCGTCGTTCTGATGGATATTATGTGCAGTTTTGCATTAATTACGAAAGGAAAGAAACTCATGAATTGACAGGCCGAATGCTAGGGCTAGATGTTGGGTTAAATTATTTCTATACGGATTCAGAGGGGAATCAAATAGAAAACCCTCGCTTTTTAAGGAAAGGTGAAAAGTCTCTCAAAAGAGCGCAGCGGCAACTTTCCAGGAAAAATATTGGGTCAAAAAATAGAAGTAAAGCCAAGAATCGGTTGGGGAGGAAACACCTAAAAGTTGAAAGGCAGCGTAAAGACTTTGTTATAAAATTAGCAAGGTGCGTAATCCAGTCTAGTGACTTGGTAGCCATTGAAGACTTACAGGTGCGAAATATGGTGAAGAATCATCGTTTAGCTAAATCAATTAGTGATGCTTCTTGGTCGATGTTTAGACAATGGCTTGAATATTTCGGTCAAGTATTTGGAGTGCCAGTTGTAGCTGTCCCTCCGAACTATACATCGCAGGATTGTTCTAATTGCGGTGTAGTAGTTAAGAAAACCTTAAGCACCAGAACCCATCAATGCCCCAATTGTGGGCATATTCAAGATCGAGATTGGAACGCCGCCATTAATATTCTAAATATTGCGCTATCCATCTTAAGTAAAATGTTGAAAAATACCGTCGGGCAGACGGAAATTAACGCCTTTGGAGAGAACGACCTCTGTTTAGTTGGGGAAACTCAATTAAGTAAGCCGACTCGTAGAAAGAGGAAGCCCAAAGAGCAATCTTTGGAATCCCCCGCTATATTCGGTACTCCGAATTAGCGGTGGGAGGATGTCAAATTATGACTTAGGTGAACCAAGAGTGGATGGGTACAGCGATCGCACTCCTCGCCAAAACCCAAAAAGGCGATATCACAATAAATGCTAACGATCCAACCAGACACGATATTATGGCCTCTCCCCATAGGTAATAATTCCAACCAACTGGAAGAGGCCAATTTTCTTGTCAACTAATCCTCAACAATTCCACATCAAAAATAAGCGTTGCATTGGGAGGAATGACACCACCGGCACCTCTAGCGCCATAACCCAACTCTGGGGGAATAATTAACTTACGACGTCCGCCGACTCTCATATCGGCGATCCCTTCGTCCCAGCCTTTGATCACCTGTCCGCGTCCCAGGGGGAAGGAGAAAGGCTGATTGCGATCGCGCGAACTATCAAACTTCGTCCCATCCTCCAGAGTCCCAGTGTAATGTACGATCACTGTCTGACCAGCTTTGGGAGTTGCCCCTGTTCCCGGCACTAAATCAATGTATTTCAGTCCAGATGGAGTTGTGACAGTCTCTTCATTCCCTGGATTGGCGTTTTCTGCACTTGACATTGTGTTATCTGCAACCAAAATTTTGTTAATTGTTGAGCTTACGCTTATAGGCTGAGTTTGGGTCAGTTCAGATGCGTTAGCTATGCTTTGAGGGCTGCTAATTTGAGCCAACACCAAAATCAACCCAAAAGCCAGCACCATCCCTAAACTGATGAGAATTTCTTTCAAAACCAGTCCTCCCTATCTCTTTGCAGCTGAGATCTCAAATCCTATCAGCTTTTATCAACGCCAGAGCTTATTCTCCAAATCCCGCACCTGACGCTCCAGACGGTCAATGCGACCCCGCAACTCATCTACCTCAGACTGACGGGGAACACCCAGATCCTGCATCATATTGCGTATCTGCCGTTGCATCTGAACTTCAAAATTTCCCTGGTCGCCCTTTAACTGCTGCATCAAATCATCGACCATTCCTTTGGCTTGTTCTGGATCGATCTTGCCGTCCTTCACCCATTCGTCGCTCACTTCGCGAATTTTTTCCGCTACCAAAGATGTCGTGCCCACACCAATCAATAGTAACTGCTTCATCCAGTTGTTGCTGTCCATGCTGCCTTCCACTCACTTAGTCCAAAAGGGCGACTGAATGTAGCCCGTAAATGTATGCTGGAATCTTAGCGTTCCGGCATCCAGTACCATTGTGTCAAATTTGCCGACGTGCCTACAGCTTCGGTCGAGGTTCTCCTAATGGTTATCGAATGGCTTAAATTTAAGGTTACTCCCGAACGGCGGGAAGAGTTTATTCAGAAGGATGCCGAAATCTGGACAACCGTGCTAACGAGCTGTGGTGGATTCTTGAGTAAAGAAGTTTGGATCGATCCTACCGAACTGACGGAAGTTATTTTTGTGATTCGCTGGGCCACCCGCGAACAGTGGCGATCGGTTTCCCAAGACTTGTTAGACCGAACCGAACAGCAATTTGCCCAACAGATGGGAAACTCCTATCAGATGGTTGAGTCCGGCGAGTATCAAGTGCGGAAATTTCCTATAACTAGCTAATATATATTGCTAATTCGCCCTCTAGCAGCAATGCCAAATTGCCCCCGCTGTCACCAACCCGTTAAAGCGCAAGCAGTCACCTGTCCCCACTGTCGCTTGGTTCTGAAAGCTCACGGTCATCCCGGTATACCTTTACACCGAGCGACTGGAAAAGAGTATTTATGCGACAGCTGCACTTACCATGCAGACGATACCTGTACCTATCCCCAGCGCCCCTTTGCCAAAGAATGTACGCTCTACCACAACCGCTTTCAACCCGAACCGGAGCTTAACCCGCGTCCCGATACCAGCAAATCTCTACGTCTGTGGTTTGACAGAAACCTAATTTGGCTAATATTGGTTGGTTTAATCCTTCTCAGTTTACTGATTAGCTTATCCCGGTAGGCTAATCTAGCTAATATATATTGCTAATTCACACGATCGCAGCAATGCCAAATTGCCCTCGCTGTCACCAACTCATTCAAGCGCAGGCAGTCACCTGTCCCCACTGCCGCATAGTTCTAAAAGCTCACGGTCATCCAGGGATACCTTTATACCGAGCGACTGGAGACGAGTATTTATGCGACAGCTGCACTTACCATACAGACGATACCTGCACCTATCCCCAGCGCCCCTTCGCCAGAGAATGCACCCTCTACCACAACAGCTCTCAACCCGACCCAGAGGTTAACCCGCGTCCCGATAGTAGCCGATCGCTGTGTCAGTTGTTTGAGAGCATAATTAGGTCTTTGTTTTAGTAAAATTAAATGTGTAGCGAAATATTGAGAAAAGCAAATGGCAGTAGAACGATGGACAGATGTAATGGTTGATGAGTTAGCTTCAAGCGTTAGTGAGATGCGTGAGAGTATGGGTGAGATGCGTGAGAGTATGGGTGAGATGCGTGAGAGTATCGATGGTTTGAGAATAACGGCTCAAGCTTTGCTACAATTAGCGGCACAGAATCAGCGAGATATGGAATTAATTAAACAACGCCAAGCCGAAAGCGATCAAAGGTTTAATATTTTACTTGAAGAAGTCCGTTACTTGATTCGGCGCACTGATGGAGAGTGAATCGATCGCAGATTCGTAGGGTGCGTTAGGCAACAGCCGTAACGCATAATCGAACCTCTAAGATAAACTCGCAGTAGTGGTGCTTTCCGGTAACGGTGGCGCTTCAACAAGCGGCTGATTATGTACAAGTGGAGTTTTTTCTTGAAAAACTGCTAAATCGAACCAGAAAGTTGTACCGATGCCAACGTCACTGCTCAGGTGTATTTTGGTGTGATGCTTTTCAATGATATTGCGGACAATTGAAAGTCCCAGACCAGTTCCTTCCAGGGTATGAACCCGATTTTCTACACGGAAAAAGCGATCGAATATCGCGTGCTGATCTTCGGGTGCAATGCCGATTCCCGTATCGGAAATTTCAATTCGCACTATGGGAGACAGTTTTGAGTGATGAGTTTCTTCTTGCTGTTTGATTTCTAACTCCTCTTCTATTAAATAAGCGCGGATTGCCACCTGCCCTCCAGATTCAGTAAATTTGAGCGCATTGCCAACTAAATTGGCAAAGACTTGCAGCAGGAGGTCGTAGTTACCTAAAACCAACGGCAGGTCGGGGCGAACTTCCTTTCGCAGCTCGATGCCTTTATCGCGAGCGTTGAGCTGATAAGTTCGCAGGGTTTGTTCTATAGGCAAGACGATATCTACTGCCTCCAAGTGATAAATTCGGCAGGAAGATTCCAAGCGCGACAAATCGAGAACGTCGTTGACGAGGCGGGTGAGGCGGTCTGTTTCGTTATTGGCAGTTTCCAGAAACTCGCGCCGCTGTTCTTCGCTGAGGTCTTCACCGTATTCGTGCAGAGTTTCGATAAAAGATTTGATGTTGAACAGGGGAGTTCTCAGCTCGTGAGAAACGTTGCTGATGAAATTGCTTTTAGCTTCGTTTAATTGCACCTCGCGGGTAATATCCTGCACCGTCATCGCAATCCCCTTTATGCTCTCCCGGTGCTGGTCGAGAACATTGGTGAGTAGAATGCGAACGGTGCGGTCTGTAGGCTCAGTGAGGGTAAGTCGGAACTCGGCACCTTCCTTGTAGCCATTGCCTGCCGCCATCTGGTATAAAGGGCGTGTTAGTTCTACGGATACTTGGGAAGGCAAATAGTGCAGGACATTAGCCCCGACAACATCAACGCCCTCCCAGCCAAACATACGGCTGGCGGTGGGATTGACTAAAATTACTTGCAAACTGGTGGAAAGCAAAACTGCGCCATCTGCGATCGTCGAAACCAGCGTTTCTAGCTTAGCTTTTTCCGATGTCAGTTCCTCAATATTTTGCTCTTCATAACTTTTCAGGCGTTCGGCCATTTCGTTGAAACTGTAGATTAACTCGCCCAGTTCTCCTCCCAGCGGCAGGTCAATCCGCTGCTTAAAGTTACCGGCGGCAATGTTTTTCACCCCCACCAGCAACTCTTTAATTGGTTTGGTGATTGTCAGCGCGTTGAAAACGGCACCGAGAATCACCATTACCCAGATGGAGACAAAAACTGCGATCGTCACATCCCGCGTCAGATTTGAGGAAGTGACCACAGTCGGATTGGGATTAATCCCAATCGCCAAAACGCCCAGATACTTGCCTTCGTGAGTTAAAGGGACAAACACATCCGTGACTGTTCCGTTCGGGGTGATGTGCTGCCGCATCATTGTCAACTCAGGATTATCAGCCCAATCAGCTGGCAGCTGAATCCGACGCTCAATGGTGAGAGAAGTTTGCACCTCTGATTCCCAAAAGGGAAGACCGAAGAAAATCTTCCCAGCTTCATCCGCATAAAGCATATAGCGCACGCTGGTGGTGCTGCCGTAGAAGCGTTGGGAATATTTGGCGACCTCAGTCAGATTGTTTTCTGCAACTAAGGGCGCTACATTGGCTGCCAGCAGCAGCCCCAAGTCCCGACCGAAGCGGGTGTCATTGAGTTGAGCATCCTGCTGGATTGTGTTGACAGCCCAAAAGGTTAGGCCACTCATAAGCAAGGAGACTACTAAGGTGGCCGCTGCCATCAGCCGCGTCTGGAGTGTGAACTCTGACCACCAATGGGCAATGACTTCTCGGATCGTTTTCAGGAGAGCCAGCATCTTAGGAAAGAGGAAGTATAAAGGATGAAATATAACTGTAAAGTTTTTTTACACTTTACCGTTTCTATTTCATAGAATAAACCCCGATCGTGCTATTGATAGCTTTTTGAGCTATATCTCGCCGATAGTACGCGCCTTCAAATTGGATACAATCGACTGCTGCGTAAGCTTGCGCGATCGCATCCTCGAAGTTTTCCCCAATCGCTGTGACTCCCAGAACCCGCCCACCATCGGATTTGGGATTTTGGCTCGCGGATTTTGGATTTTCTGGGGCCAGCGTGCCAGCGTGAAAGACGATCGCTCCTTTTGCCTGGGCTTGCTCAATGCCAGTAATTTCTTTACCCTTTTGATAGTCTCCCGGATAACCGCCAGAAGCCATCACCACGCAGACGCAGGCTCCTGTTTTCCAGCGAATGGGCGGCATCTCGGCCAGTCGCCCTTCGCAGCAGGCTAGTAGCAATTCTTCTAATGGCGTTTCGAGTAGCGGTAGAATGACTTGAGTTTCGGGATCGCCAAAGCGACAGTTAAATTCCAGCACTTTTAGTTCTCCTGTTGGTGCAATCATCAATCCAGCATAGAGAACGCCTACGTAGTGAATGCCGCGTTTTTGTAAAGTTGCGATCGCAGGCTGCAAAACTTCCCGCTCTACTTGTTCTAGCAACTGGGGAGTACAAAGGGGCGCTGGAGCATAAGTTCCCATACCGCCCGTATTTGGCCCAGTATCCCCATCCCCAATTCGTTTGTGATCTTGGGCTGGTAACAAGGGGCGAATTGTCAAGCCATCCGTCAAGGCTAAAACCGATACTTCTTCACCAATTAAACATTCTTCGATCACCACCTTGCCAAAGCCATCCTCAAAAATGTCTGCCACAGCCGACAAAGCTTCCTCAACTGTTTGGGCCACTGTCACCCCTTTTCCAGCTGCCAAACCATCCGCCTTGACCACAATTGGTGCTACTTGAGTTTTAATGTATGCGATCGCTTCTTCTGCGTCCGTAAACACAGCCGACTTAGCCGTCGGTATTCCCGCTTCTGCCATCAAAGCCTTCGCCCACGCCTTACTCGCCTCAATCTCAGCACCCGCTTTCGTCGGGCCAAACACAGCGATATTTTGAGAAAGCAGATAGTCTGCAATTCCCAGCGATAGCGGCACTTCGGGGCCAACTACCACCAGAGAAATCTCATTTTCTTGGGCAAAACGTCCAATTCCCGCAAAATCATCTACTCTTAGAGGTATATTCTCACAGCGTTCCAGGGACGCCGTGCCGCCATTCCCCGGTACGCAGAATACCTCATCAACCTGCTTGGATTGCAGCAGCTTCCAAGCTAGCGCGTGTTCGCGTCCGCCATTGCCAACAACTAAAATCTTCACATTATCCTCGTGCGATCGATCTCCAATTTTCAAGGATAAAATGCTAATTTGCAGTTTAGATATATCCGCGCATTAGTCTAGGAAGTTTATGGCGACAAGTATAGTTACGGGGACTGCCGGTTTTGTTGGGTCTCACCTAGTCGAAGCTTTGTTGAGCCAAGGAGAGCAAGTAATCGGCGTCGATCATTTTAATGATTACTACAATCCCGGCTTGAAACGCAAGAATGTTTCAGGCTTTGAAAATCACCCAAATTTTAACTTAATTGAGGCCGATATCCAGTCTGTAGACTGGACAGCATTACTTGCCGATGCAAAAGTAGTCTATCATCAAGCCGCTCAAGCAGGCGTCCGTGCCAGCTGGGGAGATGGCTTTCGATCTTATACAGAACGGAATATAAATGCAACGCAAGTTTTACTGGAAGCGGCGAAGGAAGCTAAACACCTCAAGCGGTTTGTGTTTGCCTCCTCTTCTTCGGTGTACGGTAACGCGGAAACTCTGCCAACGTCGGAATCTGTTTGTCCTCAACCTGTTTCTCCTTACGGAATGACAAAGTTGGCTAGCGAACATCTCTGCGGATTATATCACAAAAATTTTGGCGTTCCTGTAGCTTCATTGCGTTACTTTACAGTTTATGGCCCCCGTCAACGTCCCGATATGGCGTTTCATAAGTTTTTCAGAGCTATTCTGCTAGATGAACCGATTCCTATTTACGGCGACGGACAGCAAACACGGGATTACACCTTCATCAGCGATGTAGTTGCTGCCAATTTAGCAGCTGCAACTGCACCAGAGGCAGTAGGCGAAGTTTTCAATATTGGCGGCGGCAGTCGCGTAGTATTAACCGAAGTGCTAGACACGATGGAAAAAATTGTCGGACGTCCCATTCGCAGAAATCACGTGGAAGCGGCGAAGGGAGATGCGCGTCACACAGGTGCGGATGTGTCCAAAGCCCAGAAGTTATTGGGTTATCAGCCAAAAGTCTCGCTGCAAGAGGGTTTGAGGAAGGAATGGGAGTGGATTAAGGCGTTGTACGCTGCCTAGCAACAGGTTTTGAACTGTTGCATCAATTTCTAGATTTCTCTGTTATAAAAGTTTTAGCATACCTTGTATCATAGAGCCGTTAGCGGCTATATAATACAAACCCGGGTTTGTTACCCCATGAGAATTTTTGGCCTAAACATTGTAGAGACGTTTCATGAAACGTCTCTACAATGTTTAGACATAAAGGGGGTCATTGAAGCGTAATGTGGGTATAACTTCGTCTGACGCACCCTACAAGTTGATTTAAGTGTGACAGGGGCTTTAGTCCTGCCATATATTGAAAGAGAAAAAACTTATTGCAAAAAACCGCAGTAAAAAGCTATCCTGAAATAAGCTGATTTTTAAATTATAGCCATAGTCACATAGGTTAGGACACTATTTAGCGCTCAAAGCAAGGAAGCGACTGTGTTTGCACTAAAGCACTCAGCACTTTGCTATAGCCTGGTAAAAAAAGACTATGTTTACCCTGATGGCAAAATACCATTCCTAAACTTTACACGAAAAGACCGTAATAATACGGAGGATTCTAATAATGCTGACACTTCCAGGTTATCAACTTACAGAAGCCATTCATGAAGGTGTTAAAACTGTGATTTATCGCGGCGTCAAGTCGCCAGAACAGACATCCGTAATTATCAAAACTCTCAAAGCAGATTACCCCACCCTCGAAGAAATCACCCGACTGCGGCACGAGTATAAAATTATCCAACCGCTGAACATAGAAGGCATTGGCAAACCAATCGCTTTAGAAAACTATAAGAACGGTTTAGCCCTGATATTAGAAGATTTTGAGGGAGACTCACTCAAAAAATTAATGAGCGAGCAGAAAATCTCTATACTCGCCTTTCTTTCCCTCGCCCGTCAGCTAGCAGAAACATTGGACGAACTGCATAAAAACCATATTATTCATAAAGATATAAAACCCCAAAATATCCTGATTAATTCCCAACAATGGATAGTCAAACTCATTGATTTTAGCATTGCTTCTCGGCTTTCCAGAGAAACACCTACAATTAGCAGTCCCGATTTACTGGAAGGAACCATTGCTTATATTTCCCCAGAGCAAACTGGGAGAATGAATCGCTCCATTGATTATCGCACCGACTTTTACTCTCTAGGCGTCACTTTCTATGAAATCCTCACAGACCAACTGCCTTTTCAAAGCAACGACCCGCTGGAATTAGTACACTGCCACATTGCTAAAACACCAGTATCGCCGCATCAGATGAATTCAGAGATTCCTCTAGTGGTTTCCGATATTGTGATGAAGCTAATGGCAAAAACCGCTGAAGACAGATATCAAAGCGCTTTGGGAATCAAAGCGGATATAGAAACCTGCTTTAATCAGCTAATCTCCAGCGGCAAAATTGTCAACTTCGTTCCTGGTTTGCTAGATAAATCCGGCCAATTTCTCATCCCCCAAAAACTCTACGGACGGGAAGCAGAAGTCGCCGAACTGTTGGCAACCTTTGAGCGTGTCGCTGCTGGCAGCACTGAGATGATGCTGGTTTCCGGTTATTCGGGGATTGGTAAAACTTCAGTAGTCAATGAAGTTCACAAACCAATTGTAAGGCAACGCGGATACTTTATTGGCGGTAAGTTTGACCAGTTTAAGCGGAATATTCCTTATTCTGCTCTCATTCAAGCTTTCCAGGAGTTGATGCGTCAGCTATTAACAGAAAATCGGGAAAATATTGCTATTTGGAAATCGAAATTATTAGCAGCGTTAGGAGAAAACGGTCAAATTATCATTGATGTAATTCCCGAAGTGGAATGGATTATAGAAGCACAACCGGCGGTAATACAGTTAGGGCCGACTGAATCTCAAAATCGTTTTAATGCAGTATTTCTAAAGTTTATCGGCTGCTTTGCACAAAAAGAACACCCGCTCGTTTTATTCTTAGATGACTTACAGTGGGCAGATTCAGCTTCTTTGAAGTTAATCGAGCTGATGATGACCGATGCGGGTAGCAAATATGTGTTGATGATAGGGGCGTATCGAGATAATGAAGTTAGTCCGACTCATGCCACGATTCAGACTATAGAGAAGATTCAGCAAGCTGGGGCGGTTGTTAATAATATTGTTCTAGAGGCTTTGGATTTCTCCCACGTCTTTGCTTTAGTAAGCGATACTTTGGGTGAAAACCTAACCCCCCAACCCCCTTCCTTTGCAGAGGAGGGGTTGGGGGAGAGGTCAAAACCGTTAGCTGAGTTAGTTTTCAACAAAACTCAGGGTAATCCTTTCTTTTTGACGACTCTGCTTTCTACGCTGTATTCGGAGAAACTGCTGACGTTTGATTTTAACGAAGGTCGCTGGTTGTGGGATTTAGAGCAAATTCAATCTATTGGCATCACAGATTTCAATGTTGTTGAACTGGTGGCTAGAAATATTCAAAAACTGGCTGCTTCAACTCAGCACGTTTTAAAGCTAGCTGCTTGTATTGGCAATACATTTAACTTAGATAATCTTGCCGTTGTTAATGAGAAATCGCTGTTAAATACTGCCGATGAATTGTGGGAATCGTTGCAAGCAGGATTGATTTTGCCCCTTTCTACAGATTATAAAATACCCCTATTTATTGAGGAATCAGAACAGAAATATTGGCAAGTTAAAGATTTAAAAGTAGGGTATAAATTTTTGCATGACCGGGTTCAGCAAGCGGCATATTCTCTGATTCCAGAAGCTGAGAGAAAAGCTACTCACCTAAAAATTGGTCAGTTGTTGTTGGTGAAGACCGCTAAATTCGCTTTGGCTGAAAATCTTTTTGATATTGTCAACCAACTGAACATAGGGGTGGAATTCATTACAGGGGAGGCGGAAAAAGAAGAACTGGTCAAATTGAATTTGATGGCTGGTAAAAGAGCTTTAGCTGCAACAGCTTATGATGCCGCTGTTAGGTATCTGAATGTTGGTTTGCAATTACTTGCTACTGACAGTTGGGAGACTCATTATGAATTGACGCGAGATATTTTTACAGAAACGATAGCAGCCGAATATCTCAACACCAACTTCGAGCGGGCAAAAGAGTTGTCTGATGTCGTCTTAGACCGCGCCAAAACCCTGCTCGAAAAAGTGCTGGTTTATGAAAAAAAAATCCAGTTTTACATCGCTCAAAACCAGATGCACGCAGCGATAGATACGGCGCTACCAGTTCTAAAGATGCTGGGAGTTTCCTTGCCTAAAAAGCCTAGCAAACTGAATATTTTAATGGGGTTACTTAAGACAAAGCTGATGCTGGGAAGAAAGAAGATTGAGGAGTTAGCAGACCTCCCAGAAATGACCGATGCTTATAAACTAGCGGCTATGCGGATCTTAATGACTGTATTTAGTCCAGTTTTTTTTGTGGCTCCCGCTCTTTTCCCGCTGGTTACAGTTACAATGATTAATCTCTGTCTCAAACATGGAAATTCTCCGCAGGTCGCTTACGCCTATGATTTTTATGGCTTGATCCTGTGTCATATTGTCGGAGACATCGACTCTGGATATCGATTTGGTCAACTGGCTGTGAAGCTGGTTGACCAATTTGATGCTAGAGAACTCAAACCGAAAGTAAATATAGTATTTAATGCTGTGATCCGGCACTGTAAAGACCATATTAGGGAAAGCAGCGAAGTGTTTTTGGAGCAAATTCAATTTGGTTTTGAAGTCGGAGATATAGAATATGCTTGTTATAGCGCTATGGACTATTGTACCTACCCTTTTTTGATAGGTGAACATCTGGAATATTTAGCACATAAACAGGCTAAATATCAGGAGATGATGGGAAAAGTTAAACAGGAATTCCAGCTAATAACAACAAATATCTGGAGTCAAACAGTCTTAAATTTAATGGATAAATCTGGGGATAGATGCCGGTTAATAGGCGAAAGTTTTAACGAAACAGAAATGCTGGATTTCTTAATCGAAAAAAATAGTGTCACACTGATTTTTCCTTTCTATTTTATGAAAACACTTCTATCTTATTTGTTTAAAGAATATGTTCAGTCTGTTGAACAAGCCAGATTGGCGGAAAAATACGCAGAAGGCGGCGTCGGTTCTCCGGCTTTGGCGGCCCACAACTTTTACTATTCTCTAGCTCTCCTGGCTCTGTACCCCACTGCCGAATCAATTGAGAAGACCAAACAGATGAATAAAGTGGTGGCGAATCAGAAAAAAATGAAGAAATGGGCATTTCATGCCCCGTCAAACTATCAGCATAAGTACCATCTCGTGGAAGCCGAGAAAGCGCGAGTCTTGTACCAAGATGTTAAAGCAATGGAGTATTACGACCGAGCAATAAAAGGAGCCAAGGAACAGGGGTATATTCAGGAAGAAGCTATTGCTAATGAACTAGCGGCGGAGTTTCATTTCTCTTGTGGTAGAGAGAAGATTGCTCAAACTTATCTGACGGAAGCTTATTATGGTTATATTCGTTGGGGAGCGAAGGCAAAAGTTAAAGATTTGGAAGAAAGATATCCTGAATTCTTCTTGAATATACTGAAGCGAGAAGACCCCGGCTTCGATATTACTCGGACAACCACCTCGACGACAGGAGGGAGTGCGTCTGCACTGGATTTGGTCACGGTAACGAAAGTATCCCAAGCGATTTCTTCTGAAATCGTTCTCCGCAAGTTGCTGGATAAATTGATGCACATTCTCATTGAGAGTGCTGGCGCGAGAAAAGGACTCTTATTCTTGAAAAAAGCAGGTGAGTTGGTGCTGGTAGCAGAGGGTGCTGTAGAGAAAGACAAAATCCGAGTGCTGCCATCTGTGAAAATTTCAGCACGTCCAGATTTGCCTGTCGCTATTATCAACTATGTAGAAAGAACCAAAGAATCTGTGGTATTAAATAATGCGACACAAGAGGGAATTTTTGCCAACGACCCTTATATCGTGAGAACTCATTCCAAGTCAATTTTATGTTTACCGCTGATCCATCAAGGTAAATTCACGGGTATACTTTATTTGGAAAATAACTTAACAGTGGGAGCTTTTACCTCTGCCCGGTTGTCTGTGTTAAAACTTTTCGCAACACAAGCATCTATCTCACTAGAAAATGCTACTCTTTACGAGGAGTTGCAAATTTATTCTCAACAACTGGAAGCTAAGAATCAAGAGTTGGATAGTAAAAATGCCGCTTTGCAGTCTTCAGAAGCGCTTCTGAGAGATAAAAACCAAGCATTAGAAGAATATCTGTACAAGTTGCAGCAGACACAAGCTCAACTCGTTCAAACTGAGAAAATATCTAGTTTGGGACAGCTTGTTGCGGGAGTAGCTCATGAAGTTAATAACCCCGTCAGTTTTATCAATGGCAATCTACATCATGCTTCTGAGTATGTACAAGATATGCTCAATCTTTTGAATCTTTACCAGCACCACTTTCCCAATCCGCCAGCGGAGATTCAAGAAGAAATAGAAGAAATTGACCTAGAATACTTGATGGAAGACCTGCCAAAAATGGTTGCTTCGATGAAAGTGGGAACTGACCGCATCTACGATATTATGCAATCGTTACGCAACTTCTCACGAGTTGATGAAGGGAGTGCCAGGGCAGTCAACATCCACGACGGGTTGGAGAGTACGTTGATGATTTTACAGCATCGCCTGAAAGCAAAAGGAGAGTTAAAAGCGATCGACGTAGTTAAAGAGTATGGCTCTTTGCTCCCCGTAGAGTGTTATCCCGGACAGCTGAATCAGGTATTTATGAATATCTTGGCGAATGGCATTGATGCAATGGATGAAGCCAGACTTACCAGTGAGAAAGAAATTCGGATTCGCACACAGGTGATAGATGGTAATAAGGTGGCGATTCGGATTAAGGATAATGGCCCAGGCATGACGGAGGAGGTACGCTCTAAACTGTTTGACCCGTTCTTTACGACGAAGCCGATGGGTAAGGGTACTGGTTTGGGGTTGTCGATTAGTTACCAGATTGTGGTGGAGAAACACGGGGGTAGTGTTGAGTGTATTTCTGCACTGGGAGAAGGGGCGGAATTTATCATCAAAATTCCGCTGAAACAGCAATCTCGCCAAATCCCTGTGCAAGCGTTTGTTTGAAAGAGGCTGGTTATACGGCTGTCAATACTTTCTGTGGCTGGCGCTGACCTGTTACAATCATTTGCAGATCGGCTGGAGGGGCTACAGTGGGGCCACGGCGTACAGGTTTGATATCACGGCGAACGTAGAGATCTAGTTCCAAGCGTGAAAGAATCGTCGCCAGTACCAGTTTCATTTCAAACTGAGCGAATGCCATGCCAATACACGCACGGGAACCACCTCCAAAGGGCAGATATTCATAGGGTGAAAATTGCCGCTCCAAGAAGCGTTCTGGGTTAAAACTCTTCGGATCTGGGTACAAATCCTCTCGTTGGTGGGTTAAATAAATGCAGGGCATCAGCACAGTATCAGGCTCGAATTGATAACCCATGATTTGCAAAGGAGCTTTCAAAATACGATTAGAGGTAGCCACAACAACTGGGTAAAGCCGTAGTGTTTCAGAGCAGACAGCCGTTAAATACGGAAGTTTAACGATCGCACTTGGATCGGTATCGAGGCTATTAGCATCAATCTCGTCGAGTAGCTTGCTCCTGACTTCTGGGAGATAATGAATTCCGTACAAAGCCCATGTTAGCGCACTGGCACTGGTTTCATAACCCGCAATCAGTAGTGTTAGTAATTGATCCCGTAACTCCGCATTAGTCAGAGGCTGACCTGCTTCATCCCTGGTTATTAGCAATAAGCTGAGGATATCGGCACGCTCTTCTCCAATTGACTGCCGTCGCTCTTCTATTTCGCTGTAGAGTAGTTCATCGATTTGCTTACGCAGATGCACAAATTGTCCCCACGGACTCCAAGATCCTAAGTCTCGTTGAAGCGAGGGAAAATATAGCTGAGCAGCAGTAATTGGAGAGGCTATTGAGTCAAGGTATGAACTGAGCAGTTGTCGAAGCAGAGTGTATCGATGTCCCTGATGCAGACCAAACACAGCTTGCAGGATCGAGCGCAGGGCAATCTCTTGTATGAACAAACGGATTGGGAAGGGTTGACCAATTGGCCACTGGTCGATCGCCTGCGTGGTGATGTCGTGAATGAGCTGGCCGTAGGTTCGCATACGTTGCCCATGAAAGGGGGGCATAAGCAGACGGCGATGGCGTTGATGACGTTCGCCGTCTAGCATTAAAAGGGAGTGTTCTCCAAAAAGCGGTTCTAACAATAGTTTGTTGCCACGGCCAGAATCAAACAAATTGGGATCGGCTGTGAAGATTTCTTTGATCGCTTGCGGGTGACTTAAATACACAACTGGAGAATTGCTTTGAGAGCCTATTGTGAAAGCGTCACCGTAGCGCAATGCACGCGCCTCCAGGAATTCTATGGGACGAAAAACAAACTGAAGTGTTTCTAGCCAGAGTGGAGACTGGGGGCCATCAGGGAGTTTCAAGTAATTTTTCCTCCTAAAGGAAGATGAATCTATTGAAGGGATATTATCACCTGAGTCGGATGGTTGGCACTCGATATGGGAGGCAAATTGATAATTGGTCTTTTTCGTCACATCTTCCTAGATTGCCAGTCCAGTAGAATCATTCTCAACGAAAAATGGTTGTTTCGGCGCTCTCCAACGGTCTATTAAGCTCTTTAATAACAAAAGCTTATTAATTATTAATATAACTTAACCAAGTTTAATAAAAACATCTGTCAGTAAATCTACTCAAAGGCAGATTTACTGATATGCTTAACTACGTTTAGTGATAGCGATCACAGACGAAGACAAATTGACCGAGTAATTGCAGGGCGCAAGTCCATATCCAATTTTGTGTATTAGTGGTTTGAGGAAAAAAAGTTGTCCGTGAAAATAAAGGTGCTATCTACAGTGCGAGCTTTCATTACCCGCTTCTACCGCAGTTTCCGGCGCGAAGCACATTTGAGTTGGCAATTCATCGGGGGCGATATTTCAGCGTCAATTATACCAGGGCTGTTATTTATGGTGGCGGCGTGGAAAACTCATCCAACTGATGTACTCGACTTTGTTCTGGTAATGGGACGCGGCATAGTTTATTTTTTGCTATACATTGTGCCGTTTTGCGTGTCGAACCAAATTGTTGGCGTTGAAGAGGATCGGATCAATAAACCCCATCGTCCACTGGTGAAAGAAGTGGTCTCGCTTCAGGGAGCAAAGGTAAGGTGGGTTGTAAGTATGGTGCTATTTACGCTCTTTGGATGGTGGTTTGGAGTTTTGGAGTGGGCGCTGCTATGGCAAGCCTGTATTATACTACACAACATGAGTAGTGGATCTAAGCACTGGTTTACTAAAAATCTCTTCATGGGAGTAGGCGCATTTGCCCAACTTGCGGCTGCTTGGCAACTGGTTACGCCAATTACTCCTGTTGCTTGGCAGTGGATTGCAGTGTTAGCATCTGTCTGGCTAATGCTTGCTGCTGTTCAGGATCTGCGGGATATTGAAGGCGATCGCGCTATAGGCCGAAACACATTCCCAATTGCATTTGGAGAAACAGCAAGTCGAGTTGTGCTGAGTCTCGGTTTTGGACTGTTGCCATTGGTGACTCATATTATATTGATGATGCCAGCGGGGAATAGCTGGAATGTATATCTGTGCGATGTTGTCCTAGCAGTAATCAGCTTGAGTATTGCGGCGCGGATTGTTGTTTATCGCTCAATCTTGGCGGATCGTAAAACTTATATGCTATTTACCTATTGGGTTTGTTCGGTACTGGCTAGTGCGATCGTTGTTATTTAACTTGGAGCGGGGGCAGTTAAATCCCACGACTGTCCGCATCTTGCTATGCCGACAAACCGTAACCAGAAAGAAAATATATCATAGAAAAATATTGCTGATAAATTAACTTATAGATAAGCAGCTAGTGCCATTTGAGGCCGATCGCAATCCCCCAGCGCCAATATCCACCACTTTACACTGGAAATAAAGAGATACCAGAGAAAAAGAGTGGGATGGCAGGATTTTGAAAACATCGATCGAACAACTTACTCTCTCCCAAAAATCTGAGATTCCGCCAATCCGCGAAAAGTGGCGAGCGTATGCACTCTCGACCGAGCGGATCGATCGGGAGCGTGCAGCGCAAGCAGTCAAAGCTGTTTACGCTGCGATCGGTTTGGCAGAACCGGAAATTGTTTTTTTTGATAGTCCCCACGCAGCTTTGAGACAACCAAAGAACCTGCTGGCCAGTTTCTTGGGAAGTCTCTTGAGGGGCAAAATAGAAAAGGAACTGGGGATTCAACAGGGAAGCCAACTGAGGAACGAACTGGAAGATCGACTCTCAAGCGAAGCGATCGACTATCTGAAGCGGCAACTGTGGGGTCTGCTAGCGGGCCAACTCGGATTCCAAGTGGGGAAATCCCTGTGGGTCGAGCTGAGGAATCAACTAGGAAGCCAAAATGATAACTGCATTCAACCGGAGATGTGGGCAAGTCATGGTGGTTTGTTTGACTTTTATATTTCTGCCCTCGGCTGGGAATACCCACCCGCGAAATGGGAAGCGCTTGAGTCCCTAGTCAGGGAGTGTGGCTGGATTTTCCCCTGGAGAAAAACTTGCTTTGTGTGCGATCGGCCCTCAAAACTCAGTTTTGATAATCAACGACTCCTTCACGCAGACGCACAGCCAGCAATTCAGTTTACAGACGGATTTTGCTTGTACGCCCATCATGGCGTGACAATACCTGAAAAATATGGTATTATACCATCCTCCCAGTGGCAACCTCAATGGATTTTATCAGAGTCCGATCCTGAATTGAAACTGGTCTTAATTCAAGGTATTGGTATGCTACGAATTCGCAAAGAACTAGGAAATATTGAACTAGATCTTTAGCGGCAATCCATACTTACCACGGGCAGAAACAGTTCTTTTTGGGGAGTCTTAAGAGAAGCGATGCCAATTCTTCTCTTAAGAGTCCCCAATTCCTTCCTAATAAAATATTAGTAAAAAATGGTGGCCGATCAGAATTGACTAGGGTTAAGCTAGTGCTTTGTACTGGAGTAGCAAAGTCATGATCGAAGTAGTGATTAGCCCACAGTCCTTGCTGGAAACGGGCATTAAAGTTGAGAAAGTTGATAACCTTCGACTTTTCAAATTTACCGACGAGTTACAATTTCACCTCGAAGACCTGCTAGAAAAGAACAAGACAGGTTCGCTGACCCTAGAAGAAGAGGCAGAACTCAATGCCATAAGGGAACTAGACCGCATCTTTACCTACCTCAATTCACTCTTGGTTGCCCAGCAATGACTATTAATGAATTGACAAGGCAACTCGTGCGGAAACGCGCAGGCTACCTGTGCGAATATTGCCACTCTCCAGAAAAAATCAGCACCTCTCGTTTCACCATCGATCACATTCAGCCGCGTTCTCTAAATGGCTCTGACAATTCTGATAACCTAGCTCTAGCTTGCAGCCGCTGTAACCAGCGTCGTTATAACTTCATTGTGGGTCGGGATGTGGAAACCTCAGCAATTCTGCCCTTATTTAATCCCCGTCAACAGCAGTGGTCTGACCACTTCATCTGGAACGCAGATGGCACAAAGATTGTCGGCACAACTCCCATCGGTCGAGCCACTTGTGAGCGTCTTGACCTCAACGACGAACGTTATAGAGGAGAACGTTCTATCCAAGAAGCCCGTGCGCTATGGGTTCAGGCAGGCTGGCATCCTCCCTCAGAAGATCCCCGGTAGCTTGAGTAAGCAAATCTGTTCGCATAAAATATTAAAAGTTAGTCAAGTAGCATTCTGCGATCGTATCATCATAGGGACTGGCGATCGCACTCCTAAAAATTCCCCCCACTTGCATAAACATCAACCCGGTTTCTTCGTTCACCGAGCGGCTTTCTGCTGGCTATATCGATTTTTGAATTCTTGTTGCTGTTTATTGTGATCTACTATAGGTTGAGGATAGCCAAGGTCGGCGCGTTCTAAAGGTGGAATTTTTCCTGTTACCAAGGATTCTGTATGGCCCGATCGCAATTCTGGCACCCATTTTCTAATATATTCTGCTTTTGGATCGAATTTCTGCGCTTGAGAAGCCGGATTAAATATACGCACTGGTTTGGGGTCCATCCCGCTGGAAGCACTCCATTGCCAACCGCCATTATTAGCAGAAAGATCCCAATCATATAAGTTCTGCATAAAATATTTTTCTCCCAGACGGGGATCTATAAGCAAATCTTTGGTAAGAAAACTGGCAACAATCATGCGACAGCGGTTGTGCATCCAGCCAGTTTCGTTCATCTGGCGCATGGCTGCATCGACAATTGGATAGCCGGTTTTGCCTTCACACCAAGCTTGGAAATATTCAGGGTTGTTGTCGTAAGGAAAGGTTTTAAAGACTTCGCGAAAAGCACATAAAGCTAATTCGGGAAACCAATACATTGCGTGTTGATAAAATTCTCGCCACGCTAATTCTTGTTGCCATGTTCGGATATTTGCTTGTGCTTCTTCACTGGGGCTTTGTTTCATTGCCTGCATAGCACGATCCCAAACTGTACGAATGCCGATCGCACCAAATTTCAGTGCTGCACTTAGCCTGGATGTTCCGTCAACGGATGGAAAGTTGCGCTGTTCTTGATATTGAAAAATATCTCGATCGCAAAATTCTTCCAGTCTTTCTTGTGCTGCTTTTTCGCCTGGTGACAACAGCAATTCATTCTCCCAAATAAATCCTAAATCTTTGGCTGTAGGCAATTGAATTGCACCCGCATTTCGCGCTGCTTCTTGTTCGACTTCTGTTAAATTTATCTGATTTTGAAATATCTTTACTGGCTCATTTTTAGGTTTGCTAATCCAGTTTTTCCAAAAGGGAGTGTAAACGGTGTAGGGCCGATCGGACCCGGTGCGAATTTCTTGTGGGGCGTGCAATAACTGATCCCAGAAGTTTTGGACTTGAATGCCTTTCGCCTTCAGGGCTTCGGTGACAGTGCGATCGCGCTCTTTCGAGTAAGGTTCTACATCCCAATTCCAGAATACTGCCTTAGCATTAAGAGCCGCTGCCAAAGTTGGTATTGCTTTGCTGGGTTCGTCATCCAGGATCGATAACTGGCTACCAGCTTCAGCATAACGCTGCTGGAGTGACTGCAAACAACCAATCATATAAGTAACTCTTGCCGGTGCAACATCATCCCTACGAAGGATGTTGCGATCGAGGCAGAAAACGCCTACTACTTTTTGGCTTTGCTGCTGTGCGGCGGCAAGTCCTATATTATCCGAAATGCGTAAATCGCGACGATGCCAAAAGAGAATTAAATCAGACATATAATTTAGTCATTGGTCATTGTCAGTGGTCAGTGGTCTATTGTCAATTGTCAGTTGTGATTACTTGTTTGGGATGTTGTGGATTGATTTGATGTATGCTTTTAATTGAGGCGCTAAGTCATTAATCATTTGTTTGAGTATAGTTATAGCAACCGCTTTCGTCGGTTAAGCCATAAATCTGGGGAGGGGGCTAGGGGCTAGGGGCGTTCGCGAAGCGTGCCGGAGGCATTAGCATTCGGGTAGTAAATATAAGGTTTTAACCAATAAATTATATGTCCGAATGCTTCGCCCCTACTGCCCTAATCGACGAGAGCGGTTGCTATACTTGTTCAGCAGTTAATAGTTTTCGGCAATAAGCTCGTCTCAATTAATGTTGTGTTTCGTTTAAAGAACCTCTCGCTATTTTCACAAAGGGTCGATTATCTTGATAACTCCCTCTTTCTACTCCTTCTAATGACCACTGACCACTGACCACTGACCACTGACCACTGACCATTGACCACTGACCACTAAGATAGAAAGGGACGAGCTAAGAAAAAGCTAGAAATAGATTTGGCGTCTACTGGTTCTCCAGCCAAAATCGCCTTTTCCAATTCCTGGGGAGTCATCAAAACTGTTTCTATGTCTTCGTCAATATCTTGTTCGGGAGGCGTTTTCAGCAGTTCTAAATCTTGAGCGAGAAAGGCATAGATAATTTCATTGGAATAACCGGGACAAAGGAAGAATTGTCCTAATTTTTGCCATTTGTGGGCGCGATAGCCAGTTTCTTCCTCAATTTCGCGCTTAATAGTCTGGGCTGGATCTTCATTTGGCTCAATAGTTCCGGCTGGGAACTCCAACAGACGCCCTTCTGCGGCGAAGCGATACTGCCGCAATAGCACCAGCTTGCCCTCTGCGGTCACTGGCACGGCGAGGGCACCACCTGGGTGACGAATACACTCCCAGTCGCCCTCAGCCTTGTTGGGAAGGCGTAGATGGCTGACTTCAAAGTTAAATTTGCGACCCTGGTAGAGCAGACGTTGTTTGAGCAGTTCTGGTGGTTCTTGACCCGATGCCATAGTCGATTTTAGATTTGGGATTTTGGATTATGGAATTGAATTCACATTCAATCCGCAGGCATTAATCGGCGGACACCAGAACAGTTTACAGCGCGAAGGAGTTCTGCGATCGCCATTCCCGAAACTGGCTCGATCCAAGCTGGGGCAATTTCCGCCAAAGGCACCAGTACAAAGGCTCGTTCCCTCATGCAGGGGTGGGGTAGCTGGAGAGTAGGAGTGTCGAGGATTATGTCATCAAATAACAATAAGTCAAGATCTAATGTTCTTGGCCCCCAGCGTTCGCGGCGGAGGCGACCAAACTTGGCTTCAATCCCCAGTAGCGTCTCTAACAATTGCGGCGGACTCATCTGGGTTTGCAGTAGGGCACAGCCATTCAAGTAATCTGGTTGAGGTGGCCCGACAGCTTTAGTTTGATACCAGCCGGACTGGGCTTGCAGGCTAATTCCGGTAGTTTGGGCTAGTATTTTGAGGGCAGACTCCAGAATGGCACGGGAATCGCCGAGATTGCTGCCGAGAGCTATGGCGGAATGCCCAGACTGTACAACCACACACGCACTTCCCCTTCGCTTTTTTTCGATCGCCAGTTTACCTCTTTGAGAAGAATGCGATCGACAATGCGATCGTGGACTAATCCTTAAGAAGGACGCTGCAACAGGCTATTGTGACGTTAACTAGGATTGTAAGGCCATTGCCATAGCAACGGACACAGCTGTTGTTTAGGGTCAAAAAGTACCCCAAATAACAAAAATTGTTTTGCAAAGCTACTTAAAGTTCTGCTGCAAGCAGGGTCGCCTCCTAGCTAACATAACCAAGGTTGCACTTATCGAGATAACAACATGGAAACTATGGAACCCCGATTCCCACAGACAGACACTCCTAAAATAGAGGTCACCGTCCAAGAAACCGATTCCGCATTTTTGGCGAAACTCCCCCCTGCAGACGAGGCTTCGGCTCAGTGGCAGGAGTACTGGGATCAGTTTCTTTCATATCTGTCTAAGCTGCCAGATTACCTGGGCGATTTTTTTGGCGAATACCAAAAACCTCTGATCACCATTGGATTGATCGCGGGTGGCTTTGTTACTGTCAAGGTAACGCTGGCGGTGCTGGATGCCCTTGACGATGTGCCGCTGCTATCGCCCTTCTTTGAACTTGTAGGTATCGGATACTCAGGTTGGTTTGTTTGGCGCTATTTACTTAAGGCGTCGAATCGCCAGGAATTGGGTGAAGAAGTCAAAGTGCTGAAAAACCAAGTGTTCGGAGGTAACTCCCAGAAGATCTAACGGTAATAAGGCAGGACTATCAGCGTTTATCGAAGCTGGTGATGTTTAACCTTACAGGAACGTCCGGGACGCCTCGGACGTTTTTGTTTGCTATAGTGCTGAGTGGGGAGTGGGGAGTGCTTCGGATGCCGTGCTGAGTGGGGAATAGCTCAATACTGTCCGGCTCTTTCGGAGTTCCAATGCCGTTATGCTATATTATTTGGGTTAGTGCGCCTTGTCGTTTCTGTAAAGCTAAATTGAATGCACCGATCGGCCTAAGTACGCTGGCAGATTTAGAGCCACGGTGAAAGGCTAACACTAATTTTTCTCAACAATCTCAAAGGAACTATTGAGTGATATAAATCACTCTATAGGACAAATATTGTCACACATTCCTACCAATATGGATCGCAAGCCTTTGTATACAGATTGGCCATATTGGGGAGGCTAGTGTATGTTCTAGCTAATGATTTAGGTGAGGAGGAGTTTATGAAGACAATCTTAACAATTAAGTGGCTAATGGAAACAATTGCTTTGCAATTTATAGCCCTTAGTTTGGCATCTTTGCTGCTGATATGGTTTGCCAGATCTGGCTGGTAGAATAATTTTAGATTTTAGGGTGATTCTACGGATAGGTTTTTTTCTGGAATAAGACATTGCGGGAGCGAGCTTGCGCCTTCAACACCACAAATACTTGTTTCGGATGAGCTAGAGCAAAAACCAAAATCGGGATGACAGGCAAGAGGAAGACGCTATCCTTAGTAGGAACGTCCTTACTAAAACTCAAATGCTCAAAAAATTAGCAATAACCTTGTGTCTGTTGACTGGTACAACATGGACTGGCGGCTTTCTTCTCCCCGTATTTGCTGCCGATCCGGTTCCCTCCAGCGCTACCCAACAACAGACTTCGGCAAATTCTGCCTTGATGTTGGAAGATCTGCCAGCTGGGTTTAGGGAACTTCCACCGGAGGTAGCAGCTGAGATTAGCACTAAATTTGAAACTCTTAGAGAACAGCTAACTCAAGCGGGAATGAAGCCAAATAAATTCTTTGCTTACATCAATCCAGAGAACTTCCAAATAGTCTTCGGTTTTACTGGGGATCTGAACGAGCAGCCCGATCGAGCCAACTTTGATGCTACTCTCAAGCAAATCCAAGAACCAGAGTATCAGCAACAACTGATGAGCCAATATCGAGAAGCACTAAAAGCATCTCAGGGAATTGAGATTCTGGAGTACGGTGGTATGCCAGATCTTAATAACCTTGCCGATGCTTCTACTGGCATGACTGTATCGGTTTCAATGCAAGGGCAACCCTTACGTCTAGATGTAGCCGCTTTTCGTCGCAGCAATGTGGGCGCGTTCACAGGTATTATGTATCCCAAGGGTAAGGTGCCAGCGGTACAGTTGGGCGATGTCGCTCGCAGGCTAGATAATCGCATTTTACGGGCATCTTCTGGCGTAAATCCAACTGGAGCCGCTAATCCAACGGTAAATCCGAGCGATACAAGTAATCCTGGGCTAAATTCGACTGGTGCAAGCGATCCCAGTGTAAATCCGAGCGATACAAGTAATCCTGGGGTAAATTCGACTGGTGCAGAAAATTCTGGTTTTAAACAGTAGCCTAAAAATCTAGATAATTCTAGATTTTTTCAGATTTTGACAAAGAGAGCAACAATCGTGATAAGCTTGAGAAACGCTTGATTAGTGCGGGTTGTTAAAGCTTACTTGGCCTGAAAACCACAGAAACACTCTTGCTCAAACTAATCATCAAAAAACCAAATATTTCAACTCCTCTGCTAAATCTTGGCAGTCTCTAACTGGGAAGATCAGGCCAACCTGAGCAATCAGGAAGCTTATAGCACTTGATCTAGGCGAAACATAGACCGAATCGTTTGATTTACAGATTTATGTAGGTTTTTAGAAGCGGTGTCGATCGTCCTAGTGCAGCTGAAGTCAAATAGTCGAGAGTTATGTACTTATGGCGTCGCCAAAGGTGCGACGCTGTAGGCATATTATGCAATATTATTTTTATTTACTGGAGTTAAGACTATTGCGGTGCGATAGTCTTAACTCCAGAACTAAGGTTTAACCTAAAAACTAAGTACTATGTAAATAACCCTCAGAGTTCACAATCCTATGCTAAGAAGAAGTTTCACCGAAAGACGCCACCTAGTACAGAGCTTGTCCATTATTTCGATAGCCGCTGTTACACTCTTGTACAGTGTGTCCCGTGCAACACTTCCCGATCCCGCCACTAATATCCCAACTTCTACAGCGCCGCAAAAACAGACAGCTGTTTTTGCTGGAGGATGCTTTTGGGGAATAGAAGCGGTTTTTGAGCATCTCAAAGGCGTCTCTGATGTCGTCTCTGGCTTTTCCGGTGGCAGTGCAACTACTGCGGACTACGAAATGGTCAGTTCTGGAGAGACTGGACACGCTGAGTCAGTGAAAATCACCTACGATCCTTCACAGATATCCTATGAGCAGCTTTTGAAGATCTACTTTTTGGTGGCGCACGACCCTACACAGTTGAACCAACAGGGCCCGGACATGGGCACACAATATCGTTCGGCTATATTTTTTGCCAACGATGAGCAGAAGCGGGTCGCGCTTGGTTATATCGATCGACTGAACAAAGCGCACATCTTCCAAAAGCCTATAGTGACCCAAATAGTTCCCTTGAACGGTTTTTATGCAGCTGAGGAATACCATCAGAACTTTATCGATCGCCATCCGAATTATCCCTATGTGGTGGTGAATGACTTGCCGAAGCTTAATCAACTCCAAACACAATTCCCCGACATATACAAAAAGTAATATCAATCAAAATACCAAATCCGCAAGCCTTGACCCCTTTTTTACTGAAAAAGAGTTTAGCACCGGAATCTAGTCTAAACTCTAGGTCATGGGGCTGAAATCAGTTCACAAATATTTACCTGAAGCTACTCAAACTTACTCATATTATAGCTAGCCCCTAGTCCCTAGCTATAATAATTAATCGCACTGAAGATGTTGCCTTTGAAGAAGATTTTGCTAGTGATATACTAGAAATAATTACCGTATTTTCTGCCAGATTGTACGGAAGTCGAAGTCACAAAAACAGAAAGATTGTTGAGTGATGGCTCGATATTTCCCAACAAAAAAGCTTACCGTCAAGCCAAAGTAAGTTTTATGTAGCGGCTTGTACTCCTTCGCTCATTGTCTTAACGGCAGATTGACTGGATTGAGCTATATAAATACCCACTAAAACTACGGCAAACGCCACCCAGTCAACGAAACCCAAGCGTTCAGAAAAAATTACCCAAGCGAGGATTGAGGCAAGGACTGGCTCGAAAAGAAGCGTGACGGCGACGAACCCTGACGACAGCCTGCTGAGGCTGTAAGCCAAAAGCCCCTGACCCACCACTTGGCAAAAGAGGGCTTGGAAAATTACGAAAAACCACCCCATCCAGGAATGGGGAAACAATCTTTCTTCGCTGAGTGCGAGGATGGGCAACGCAAACATAGTCGTGAAGGCGCAGCGCCACAGCATTAGGGTTGCCGTGGTAAATCGGGCTCGCAGTAGTTCTAGCAGTATCAGATACGCAGCAAAACAAATCCCGGATAGTAAGGCGATGGCATTGCCTTGTACTTGATCGGTGGCGAACTGCGCGTCATCCAATCCAATAGCGATCGCTCCCCCCAGTGCCATGACCATGCCAATGATGAATCTGCTATTATAGCGCCGACCTAATAACAACCACCCCCCCAAACCGACAAACACTGGCTTCAAACCGCAAAGTAACGTAACGTTGGCAACATTAGTTTGAGTCAGCGACAAAGACCACAGGAGGAGGGAGGTCGCTCCGAAAGTTCCCAATGCTACCAATAGCCCCAATTCTCGTCTCGTAAAAGGCTTCTGTTCTACGGGTTGGTTATCAGATTTTTGGCGGTCCAAAGCCTCAAGTCCGCTCAACAACCCAAAGACGATGGTAGCGATCCAGCCACGATGAAATGCTACGGCATTTGAACCTATTTCTTGTTCGCACAATTTGACGAGGATTGGTGCTAAAGATAGGGGGATTAGGCTGGCAAATAATGAAGCAGTTGCTATCCAGGCTGGTGTTGTGGATAACGGTTGCTGTGGTAATTCCAGTTTGGCTGTCATAATTTTGGACTAATGTGCTGGCAATAGTTGTGTTGATTCTTTAAGCTAAGTCTTTCTCAGTGCTAAAGTTGAAACTTCCAACTCTGATGGCTACCCGCTCTCGACGGTGTTTTGTGAGAGATGAACAGCAGCTTGGCTCGATACGGCTAGGTATAGACCGATTAGAACTACGGCAAAACCTACCCAATTCGAGAAACTTAACCTTTCCCAAAATATTGCCCAAGCAAAAATGCTGCCAAATACTGGCTCTAACAAATGTACCAAAGAGACAACCGCTGAGGACAACCGGGCAAGGCTATAGGTCAAAAGTCCGTGACCTAAAACTTGGCAGATGAGGGGGAGGGAAATGACGAAAAGCCACCCCTTCACCGAATAGGGGAAAAGCCGATCTTGAGTGAACAGAAGCACGGGGAAGATGGCTAGGGTAGCGATCGCACAAACCCACAATTGAATTGTGGTGGGGCTAAATTTGGTTGGCAGTTGTTCTACTGTCAGCAGGTATAGACCCAAGAGAACCGCAGAGATGATGGCAGCGATGCCTCCAGTTACTTGAAGAGTGCCGAAGCATGAGTTAGCTGTAGGATGAAAACATCGCTAAAAAGTTGGAACACTAAGAATGATTGAGGCCCCAAGCCAAGCCAGCCCGATGTGGCAGCGAATCCCGCTCTACGTGCAGATTGCGATCGCACTCATCCTAGCAGTAGCGATCGGGGTATTACTGGGTGCCGGTAAACCAGATCCAGCAAACATCGCCCTAATTAACAACCTGGCAGTTCCCTGCGACTTGGTGCTAAAGGTTTTACGCGCCCTCGCCACACCGCTGATTTTGCTAGCAGTACTGCATACCTTCCTCACAGCCAGCATTCCCGGCACAGCAGGACGCCGTTTGTTAATTCTGCTTTTAACCAATACCGTTGCAGCCATTTTAATTGGTCTTTTAGTTGCCAACATCTTGCAACCGGGCAGATGGGGTCAGATTAAAGTCCCAGCAGGCGCAACCGAAAGCGTTACTAAACTCGACCCTTGGTCACTACTTCAAAATAGCGTACCTGGTTCTATTCTCCAGCCATTAGTTGAAAACAACGTCATCCAAATCATCATCATCGCCCTCAGTTTTGGGATTGTCTTGCGTGCCTTTAAAGCAGAGCAAATTGCCCAAAATAGAACAGATTACTTGCCGCTTGAGCAGGTAATCACCACTTTATTCGATGCAGTTGTACGCATTTTGGAATGGGTAATTGCCTTAGTGCCGCTGGCAGTTTTCGGCATCGTTGCCAAAACCGTTGCCCTGCAAGGTTTCTCACCATTTAAATCCCTTGGTGTATTCATTATCGCCGTCTTGGTGGCGCTATTTTTGCAAGCCTGCTACTACTTAATCAGGATACAATTCGGTTCTTGGGTGAGTCCGCGACGCTTCTTGATGGGTGGATCGGATGCTTTCCTAACAGCATTCTCCACCTCTTCTTCAACAGTGACAATGCCGATCACTTTTCGGGTTTTGCAGGAAAAAATTGGTTTGCGGGAATCTTCCGCTTCCCTGGGGGCATTAGTCGGCAGCAACTTCAACAACGACGGGACTGCCCTTTATGAAGCAATGGCTGCTTTGTTTATTGCCCAAGTGCTTGGTCAACATCTTGCCCTTGGGCAGCAGTTAATTATTGTGCTAACTTCGATCGTTGCTTCTGTAGGTGCAGCTGGCATTCCCAATGCGGGATTGGTAACGATGACGCTGGTGTTTAGTTCGGTTGGTTTGCCGACAGAGTATATTGCTTTATTGATAACAGTAGACTGGTTTCTCGATCGCTGTCGCACTGCCCTTAATGTAATGGGAGATATGACTGTCAGTGCTTTACTCGATGGCAAACAAAAAAAGCCAGAGGTTGAAATTATTGTGGCAACATCAGAATCAAAGGGATTGGGGACTGTAGACTAGAGACTGGGTACTGGGAAAGAAAATCTAATTTATGGAGATTTCACTATGTCATCACCTTTTTATCGCTTGATTCGAGGTAACTTTGCGATTATTGGCAAGCAACCCGATGGAGATTCTATCCGCTTTGTTGCAGATAATCCAAAGCTTTATGAATCTCTTCACCGTGCTTATCGCATCAAGCCTTCTCGCGACGGCAGCGTGCAGCTGCGACTTGAGGCAATAGATGCACCCGAAACCCATTATGGCAAGGCAGCTCAGCCTTTGGGAAAAGAAGCACGCGATCGCCTCTTAGACTGGATCGGTTTTAAAAGCATCGAATATAAAAAGAACGAAGTACTAGATTCTAAGCCAAATACTATACTAGGAGCTATTCTTACAAAGGCAGCTGATGCTAACGGTCGCCCTATTTCTTATGTATTGCTTGGAAAGGACGGTTTTGATGATGAAAAGTGGGTAATGGTTGACGAAAAACTATTAGAAAAGACAGCAAACTTCAATATGCTTTCTACAGGGTCTGCCTACTACACGGTTTATACTTCTACACCGTTTGCTCATCGTCAGCTACTGCGGAAAGTGGCCTTAGAGGCGCGGGAAAAGAATCTTGGTATTTGGCAAAAGGATACAACCAGCGAGTTTGCCTTGGAAGATGCAGATGATATTAGCCCCAAGGGACAGTTAATTCTTCCCAAGTTGTTCCGTCGTTGCATTGATTACTTAAAGGCTGTAGATGGCGGCTTTCGCGGAAACTTAGAAGATTGGCTAATTGATAGCTCAAAAATTCTCTCTCGCAATGAGAACGATCGCGTAGTAATTCGCGATTCTGAAGAAGTACGGCTTAGCGAACTTCTGGTACAGCGAAACAGCAAAATTGTTTTTCAAGCCGACTTACTTGACTTAACCTTTGTAGAAAAGTAGATTTGTTCGCGGTAAATTAAATATTGGATATGTTGTTGCGCTTCAGCGCTATCTTAAAGAGCGCTGAAGCGCAACAACATAGCTGAAAAGTTTGATCATGGGCAATAGACGGGACATGAGTGATACCAAATCCGGGTTTGTTACCCCATGAGAATTTTTGACCTAAACATTGTAGAGACGTTTCATGAAACGTCTCTACAGCCTAGAGACATAAAGGGGGTAATCGTTGCTGATTTGGTATGATATCGTCAAATTGTCTGTGGTCATCGTTGGTTAAATTTTTACCGCAGATGAAGACAGATGAACGCAGATGAACGCAGATAAGAATAATCACACGATTTTTTTAGATAACCGATGGATAAGGACATGATATGAGCGCTAAAATAAAATTATCCGAATTTGGCTAGACCAAAAATGGGACAAACAATAGCCGCTTTAGCATTCCTCGCTTATCTAATCCTTTCTGGGCTTAAACTAGACCGCGAATATCAGCGCGGCGTCATCTTTCGCCTGGGCAGAAGTAAAGGGGTAATGGGGCCAGGTATGTACTGGATTATTCCCTTTGTCGATCAAAAAAATCAGGTGGATATTCGCACCAAAACTGTGAATATCGAACCGCAAGAAACTGTCACTGCTGATAGCGTTACGATTCGAGTTAATGCTGTACTCTATTACCGAATTCTTGACCCGATGAAGGCTATTAATAAGGTACAGAGTTACGAGATGGCTGTTTATCAAACAGCGTTGACGACTTTACGCAATGTGGTGGGTCAAAATATCCTGGATGATGTTTTGCAAAATCGCGATAAGATTAATACCAAAGTACAAGAAATTGTCGATGAAATCACCGAGCCTTGGGGGGTTGTGATTGAACGGGTGGAAATGAAAGATGTAGAAATTCCCCCCAATATGCAACGGGCGATGGCGAAGGAGGCAGAAGCGATTCGGGAAAAACGGGCTCGGATAATTAAAGCTGCTGCCGAACAAGAAGCTTCGATTAAGTTAGCAGAAGCATCGCGAAACATTTCGGCTTATCCGGCTGCTTTAGAATTGCGGCGTTTGCAAATGCTATCGGAAATTGGAACTGAAAATAACACGACGACGATAATTATGTTGCCGTCTGATATCATTCAAGCGGCAAAGAATTTGTCATCAGTCGTGCCGAATAATAATCAAATTGTTCTGCCAAATGACGATCGCACTGATTCGCCTCCTTTTCAACCAGAGGTCTTTTTCAACAGCGCGAAGCGAGTTGCGGAGGACGCCCCCTTAGACCAGTCATAAATTGCAGGGCATAGGTTTTGAGGGGAGGGATATTTTGCAGCATCCACAAACCGAGTCGGCGAATCACTACTACTGGCAACCAATTATTAGAAAACATTCGATCTAAAAAATCGGTGAATCCTAAAATTGCCAGGTTTTCCTGTTTGCGCCAACGTTCGTAGCGTTTTAGGACTTGGATGTTGCCGATATCTTCGCCTAGTTGGTGGGCAGATTGCAAAACTTCGGCAAGGGCAGCTGCATCTCGGATGCCCATGTTTATGCCTTGTCCGCCGACGGGATGGCAGCAGTGGGCGGCATCGCCAATCAAAGCTAGTCTGGGGAGGGTGTAGCGATCGCTCTGCATCAACTGTACGTTAAACACAAACCGCGACCCCTCCAACTCCAAACGCCCCAACAGTCCGCCAGTGCGGTGTTCCAGTTTCTCGATAAATTCCTTTTCATCCAGTTCGCTTAAAGCTTGCGCTTCCTCATGGGGTGCAGTCCACACAACGCGACACCGATTATCTGGCAGCGGCAAAACCCCCATTGGGCCACTAGGCCAGAAGCGTTCAAAAGCCGTGTTGTTGTGGGATTTCTCCGGTTTAATCGTTGCTACAACACAAGATTGCCAATATTGCCAACCGCGAGTGGGGATACCAGCTGACTCACGGATGCCCGACTTAGCACCATCTGCACCCACTAGCAAGCGGGTGCGGATTTTAGATTTTGGATTTTGGATTTTGGATTGAATAATTTCTAATTCCACACCGTCGGCTTGATATTCAACTTTCACCACTTCTGCGGGACACAACCAAGATACATTCGGGCAATCTTGCAATAACTCCTGCAAGCTATCTAGCAATACTTGATGTTCTGCGACATAACCGAGTGCATTTTGTGGGACAGGCATCTTGCCTGTCATGCCTAAATCGGTGGGGTAAAATTGCACGATACCGGAATGATCCGCATCGGATAGGCGAATGTGACGATATGGGATAACTTGAGGAAGAATTTTATCCCAAACGCCAATACCCTGGAAAATGCGTTCGGAAAGCAGGGAAACGTTATAAGCTTGTCCTTTAGCTGCCGCCACAGACTGGGGTTTCGCTTCCATCAAGGCTATTCTCAGCCCAGAATCCTTTAAGGCACAGGCGAGTGTGAGCCCCACAATGCCGCCGCCTACAATGGCTATGTCGCAGTCGTAGTCTAGTTGCGGTGTCGGTACGGTTTGAGTTAGCTGTTGCAGCGCCATTTTAAAGAGAATTTGTGAAATTGTTAAGGAATATATAGCTATTTTTATTGTGACGCTAGGGAGCGATCGCTTTCAAGCTAGTAGGGTGGGTTAGGCTAAAGCTAACGCCCCCTGAATTACTTGCTGCGGAAAGAGCCACTATGACCGAAATTATCACCGCCTTGTACGAAAACGGAGTTTTGCGGCCTGTAAATCCCGTGTCTTTGAGCGAGGGTCAAACCGTGCGGCTGCGAATTGTGCCGGAAATCTCGCCGGGAAGGCCAAAAAATGAGGTAGAAGAGGCACTTCAGGCGATGGTTGACCAAGGAAAGTTGACTATGGCTCCGCACGATCCTAGTATCAAGTCTGTTTCGGAAGAAGAACGGCGTGAATTTATGGAAAAACTGAAGGGAAGACCGGGCAAGCCGCTCTCAGAAATCATTATTGAGGATCGCCGCTAGTGGTAAATGCGTACTTTCTAGACAGCAGCGCTTTAGTGAAACGCTACGTGCCTGAAACGGGTACTGTTTGGATTAGTGCGATCGCAGATCCCCAGGTGGGAAATTTATTGTTCGCAGTCCGCATCACCTGGGTGGAAGTCCTCAGCGCACTCGCTCGTCGTCAAAGGGAAGGCAGTCTGAGTGCCAACGAGGTTGCCCAAGCTATACAAACGTTTCGCGATGACTTGAATACTCAGTATCAAGTCACGGCAGTCGATCCCGCTTTACTTGAAACTGCGGGTCAATTGGTGATGCAATATCCCCTACGCGCCTATGATGCGGTGCAATTGGCGTCAGCATTGCAAGTCCAATCTGGTTTCGCGCAAACTCCAGACATCCAACTGGTGTTTGTTTCGGCTGATATTCGCCTGCTCAACATTGCCCAGACTGAAGGTTTGCTGACCGAGAATCCTAATAATTACCCATAAGCTAAAGATATCGGTCTTTATCATTACAGCGGTTCCCGCTGTTAAGAGGTACAGTATGCGAAGGGGAAGGGCGAAGGATTCCGGTATTTCATCTTTGCTGATTACCAATAAATCATCTGCCGGAATGCGGAGCCCCTACTTAAAATGTACTTCATTACAGCGGGAATCGCTGTAAGATCGCGAAAAGTCCTGGATCGGAAAGCCCCGCTGCAATTGCAGTGGGGCATAAGCAGTCTTAAACCATACTCAGCGACATCAACTCATCTGTCATCTCGAAGTTAGCCGTGACGTTTTGCACATCATCCAACTCTTCCAAGGCATCCATTAATTTTAGGAGCGATCGGGCCTGGATTGGATCTGTAACTTCCAGCGTATTGCCGGGAATCCAACGCAATTCTGACTCGCTGACTGCAAAACCCTTTTCTTTTAAGGTTTTGCTGAGGTTTTCTAGGTTGGCGACATCGGTAAACACCTCTGCACCCTCACCTTCCTCCTCATCTGTCGTCAACTCGTAGGACTCGGCCCCACCTTCGAGGGATGCCTCCAACAGGGCATCTTCATCAACCGAACCGCTGATAATGCAAACGCCTTTTTGCTCAAACATCCAGCCAACGCAGCCGGTTTCACCGAGATTGCCGCCGTATTTGCTCAAAGCTTCTCGCAGTTCGGCTGCTGTGCGATTGCGATTATCTGTCAGCGCTTCTATAACGATCGCGACGCCGCCGGGGCCATAACCCTCGTAACGGATAGCTGACCAAGTATCGCCAGCGCCGAGTTTACCAGCACCTTTTGCGATCGCTCTAGAGATGTTCTCGTTGGGAATTCCAGCTGCTTTCGCCTTGTCGATCGCGGTACGCAGCTGAAAATTCGCCTCCGGGTCTGGCAGCCCCGTGCGTGCAGCCACGATCATTTGCCGCGAAATTTTGGCGAAAATCTTACCCTTGACAGCATCCACTCTTGCCTTCTGTCGCTTGATGTTCGCCCACTTACTGTGTCCAGCCATAGACGCAATTTTCAGACAAATATAACTAACGTCTTACATCCAATCTAATAGCATAGCGAGATTGGCCTGTTTGTAGGTCTTTTGCTGTTCTAAGCAGGACGAATTGAAGCTCAATCCAGAGAAGCAGTATCAGCTGTGGAAGCTTAAACTTTTTTCAGACCTTGTTTTGAGCGGTAGTAAACGATTCCGCCCGTATCTGAAACAAAATGGCAGCTAAGATACGATCGCACAAAAGAACGCAGGATTGACTCGCCAGATTCTCGATAGTAATCCCCCAAAATCGGTTTTAGCGCCTCAGTAGCTGTCTTCAAATGGTAGTGGGGAATGGTCAGAAACAGGTGGTGAGCTACATGAGTGCCGATATTGTGGTGAATATTATTGATCAACCCATAATCGCGGTCAATGGTAGACAAGGCACCTTTAAGAAAATACCAGTCTTTGCCGCGATACCAGGGGATATCCGATTCTGTGTGGTGCAGAAAAGTTACCAAATCCAGCCACACTACAAAAACCACATAAGGGCCGAAATAGTATTTCAGCAGAAACAACCAGCCATATTGATAGGTTAACCAGCCCAAAAAGCCTACCATTAATGTCCAGCATACAGTGCTGGTGATTACATCCCATTTTTCTGTGGGTCGAAAAAGAGGACTATTAGGAAGAAAGTGTGAGCCTTTCTTTCCAGGAGAACGCTTGAACAGATATAGCGGATAGGCAATCAGCAACACCTGAAAGCGGAACAGCTTTTCATACCAAGGCATCTGCCGATATTTGCTTTCCGTGACGGGACACCAGCTTTCATCGGTATCGATATTGCCAGTATTTTGATGGTGAGTTCTGTGGCTGATGCGCCAGCCGTGAAAAGGAACGAGTATGGGAGTATGAGCTAAATGCCCAATCCAATTATTCAGCGATTTGCTTTTAGAAAAGGAACCGTGACCGCAGTCGTGTCCCACCACAAACAATGCCCAAAACATGGTTCCTTGCATCAGCCAGAATACTGGCCAGAACCACAACGAGTCCAGGTAATGAGCCACTGCATAGAGAAGGCTAATTACAGATACATCCAGAAAAAAGTAGGAAAGTGATTTCCAGGCGGATGGCTGAAAACATTCGGGGGGAATCGCAGATTTCAATTGCTGAAGGGTAAATGGGAGTTCAGCCCCATCTTCGGAAGATTCTGCTTTTGGAGAAGCGTTTAACTTGAGTAAGTTGGATTGCACGAAGTTTTAGATTTTACCGGACTTTAGATAAATGGCATTGTTCTACAGTTAGGCAATTATTGCAAGAGAGCGCAAAATGACTTATTAGTCAATAGTAAAGGTACTGGTTAGGATAAGATATTCTAGATATAGATTTTTATGAAAAATATAAGTTTTATTTATGCAAGAGGTTTAGTTCGATGAAAGTTTCATGGGAATGACTTGGGAATATTAGTGATAACTCTATCCCCAGACAATTTGCATATTGAGGACAAAACCAGGTAAGACATCTTCTCCCGATAATTCTGTCGGAGATTCCAGCACTTCTACACCTTGTCCTTGTCGATAAATTTCAACTCTGCGTGTTTTTCGGTTAATTAACCAACCGAGTTTTACTTCGTTCTCCATATATTCTTGCATTTTAGCTTGCGTTTCTTTTAAAGTATCAGTCGGTGACATTAACTCTAAAACAAAATCCGGTGCAATCGGCGGAAATTTCTCTCTTTCTTCGGATGTAAGTGCATCCCATCTATCTTGTCTTATCCAAGAAACATCGGGGGAGCGATCGGCCCCGTTCGGTAGTTTGAAACAAGTTGAGGAATCGAATACTTCACCGAGTTTAGTTTGGCGATTCCAAATTCCGAAATCAACAATAATTCCAGCATTACATCTTCCAGTTTCTCCACCTGTAGGCGGCATAACAATTAATTCTCCTAGCTCGTTGCGTTCCAATTTAACATCGGGATTTGACCGACAAAGTTGATAAAATTGATCGTCGGTTAGTTTGATAACGGGATTCAAGTTTACGATCACGGCAGTCATAGGTGTTTTGGCGATTGCTAATGTTTAATTTCACCTTATCCCCAAACAATTTGCAAATTGAGGACAAAACCAGGTAAGACATCTTCTCCTGATAATTCTGTCGGAGATTCCAGCACTTCTACAGCTTGTCCTTGTCGATAAATTTCAACTCGGCGTGTTTTTCGGTTAATTAACCAACCGAGTTTTACTTCGTTCTCCATATATTCTTGCATTTTAGCTTGCGTTTCTTTTAAAGTATCAGTCGGTGACATTAACTCTAAAACAAAATCTGGTGCAATCGGCGGAAATTTCTCTCTTTCTTCGGATGTAAGTGCATCCCATCTATCTTGTCTTATCCAAGAAACATCGGGGGAACGATCGGCCCCATTGGGCAGTTTGAAACAAGTTGAGGAATCGAATACTTCACCGAGTTTAGTTTGTCGATTCCAAATAACAAAATCAGCATTCATTTCTGAATTACATTTTCCTGTTTCTCCACCTGTAGGCGGCATAACAATTAGTTCTCCTAGCTCGTTGCGTTCCAATTTAACATCAGGATTTGACCGACAAAGTTGATAAAATTGGTCGTCGGTTAGTTTGATAACTGGATTCAAGTTTACGATCACGGCAGTCATAAGTGTTTTGGCGATTGCTAATGTTTAATTTCACCTTATCCCCAGACAATTTGCAAATTGAGGACAAAACCAGGTAAGATATCTTCTCCCGATAATTCTGTCGGAGATTCCAGCACTTCTACAGCTTGTCCTTGTCGATAAATTTCAACTCGGCGTGTTTTTCGGTTAATTAACCAACCGAGTTTTACTTCGTTATCCATATATTCTTGCATTTTAGCTTGCGTTTCTTTTAAAGTATCAGTCGGTGACATTAACTCTAAAACAAAATCCGGTGCAATTGGCGGAAATTTCTCTCTTTCTTCGGGTGTAAGTGCATCCCATCTATCTTGTCTTATCCAAGAAACATCGGGGGAGCGATCGGCCCCATTGGGCAGTTTGAAACAAGTGGAAGAATCGAATAATTTCCCCAACTTAGTTTGTCGATTCCAAATTACAAAATCTCCTGCTATTTCAATATTACGGTTTCCAGTTTCTCCTCCGGTAGGTGGCATAACAATTAATTCTCCTAGCTCGTTGCGTTCAAATTTAACATTAGGATTTGAACGACAAATTTGATAAAATTGATCGTCGGTTAGTTTGATAACGGGATTCAAGTTTATGATAAAGGCAGTCATAGGTTTGTCGCGTTATTTGCTTTACAATCTGGCAGCGGAAATGGCAGCACCGATCAGCCCTACTTGCGGATTCAAAATTATATGCACTGGCACTTTTTCGAGTAGCGATCGCATTCTTCCTTTATTGGTAAAAGCGTGAAGAAAACTTCCTTCCAGCATCAGCGGTAAATTTTTTGCAGCGATACCACCAGCAATATAAAGACCGCCATAAGGTAGAAGTTTAAGAGCGAGATTGCCTGCTTCTGCACCGTAGGCTTCTACAAACATTTCCATCGTCTGTTCGCAGAGGCGATCGCTTTTTGCTAAAGCAGCTTTGGAAATGACAGCTGCTGGATCGACAGTCTTCTCACTTTGTCCAGCTTCTTGTTCCCAAATTCTAATTATTTGTCCGACTTCTGGCGATTCATGGCAATATTGTCTGTCTCTTAAGAATTGGTAAATCGCCACAATTCCTTGACCGGAAACAACTCGCTCGACAGAAACTCTCTGGATATCGTGCTTATCGAGCAGGTATTTTAACAGCTGAAATTCTAATTCGGAGCGGGGCGCAAAATCAGCGTGTCCGCCTTCGGAACCGAAAACCTGATAGGTATCTGCGTGGGGGATTAAAAATCCTTCTCCCAAGCCCGTACCAGCACCAATCACGGCGATGGGGGCGTCTGGCTGAGGTTTGCCAATTTGCAAGGTGTGCAAGTCTGACTCGGCTAGTCCCAAAACGCCATAACCAACGGCGGCAAAGTCGTTGATGAGACTGATGGATGCTATTCCGAGTTCTGTTTCCAAACGTTTGGTGTCGAGTGACCAAGTTAGATTGGTCAGTTTTGCGGTATTGTTGACAACAGGGCCTGCGATCGCAAAACAAGCCTTTTGCGGCACGGGTGTATAGCCCAAATGCTCGGTAGCCGCCCCAAGAAATTCCTGCACTATGGGCACTAAATCTGGATAGTCGCGACTGGAGTAAGTCGCCTCATCCAAGCTATACATCGATCCCTCTGCTGGCTGTTCAACCAATCGCAGAATTGTCTTCGTGCCGCCGATATCGCCTGCCAGTAACAATGTCATAAATCTAGTGGAAACGGATTACTTTTTCAGTCTCGCTCAAATCGGAGGTATCCCCAACTCTGCTTACTCAAACCAAACGATCGTAGAACCGTTTTGCTACTGCCGATATCCCCTGCCAGAAATAAATCGATCGATTTAATGGAACCGGATAACTTTCTCTGTTTGGTTCAAATGAGAAGTATCCCCGTTGAGTTCCATCACCCATTCTCGATCGTTACGAACGATTTTGACCAAACAGCACAGGGTCGCGTTGATTTCCGGTTCGGTTGTGACACCCAGCAATCCCATTGTCGTACCGATCACCGATGCGCCATGCCCCACCAGCAGGATGCCTTCTGGAAACTCATCTGCAAGGCGTCTAGCGGTTTCGCCCGATCGTTGCATTGCTGTTTCTCCTGTTTCGGGGTATTCAGCCGCAATGCCTCTAGGTGCGTGCGAGAGGTCAATTCTAGGAAATTGCTCGTGCAATTGTGCCAGGGAGAGTTTTTCTGGATTCGATTCCATCCAGTTAGGATTTAACCATTCGCTCAATCCCGGTTCGAGTTTGATGGGCAAATCCAGCGCTTCTGCGACTTGGTTGGCGGTTTGCACGGTTCGCAGAAAGGGGGAAGCGAAGATATGGGCGATGTTTTCTGCTTTGAGGCGTTGCCCCAGTTGATATGCTTGGATGACGCCATCATCGGAAAGGGGAGGATCGTAGGGGCGTTCTGCGCTGAGGAACCAGTCGGGGTTTACGAAGTCGAGGCGATTGCCGTGGCGGGCGATCCAAACTGTTTGGGACATGATCCAATTTTAGATTTTAGATTTAGGGTTGCGATCGCTAAGTGAACTACCTACACCGATTTGGAGTACCAAATACGGTGTAGGCTTCTGGTACATTTCGCAATGTTGCCAGAACTTCCTTCGAGGTACTATTAGTAGTAGAATCACCCACTACCGGATTCCCTTTACGGCGTTTTATCGTTGGGAACAGTCCCAGCCCAACGCGCTTTACGTTGATAGATGCGTTAACATCCCGATCGACCCAAAGCGATTCTTTTTCGTCCCAGTATTTGCGAATATTGGAATCAGTAAAGATAAATTCATCACGATAGGCAAGTAATTGAGATGTGTATGCAGGTTTTACTGCTATTATCCTAGTCCCAGCTTTTTCAGCTATGTATTCTAGGATTGTGAAAAATTGTCCAAATGCGGCATCATTCCAAGACTTGTTTAACCCAGACTTGGCTGATTGACCGTTTGGTAAATACTTGCCATCTTCATCTTTTTTAACTTTGTTCCGTTTCGACAAAGCCAATAAATTTAAATCTTCGTGAACAATGACCTTTTTGCCAATACGCACCAACGCATGAGCAGTTTTAAATGCGTGATCCTTCCTTGCTCTAGCTATACGTTGATATTCGCGCCCTTCCCGTAAGATGAGCTTACGGCGCTGTTTGCTACCCTTCTTTTTGGTGGACTTGCGGTTAGACACTAAAGCTAGTCGCTTCTCGGATTTCCTGAAAGACTTCAAAGAAGGTAATTTAGTATTCTCTGATGTTGCCAAATAATCATCTTCATGCAATACCGCATCCAGTCCGAGAGTGTTATCCCAAGTGGGAATTATCTGTTCAGGGGTGAAAGTAGGCACATTAGGGTCTTCCAAACAAATGGTGATGTACCACCCATCCACCTTGTTTGTCAAAAGCGCATTTTTTAATGTAAACCCATTAGGTAATGGGCGATGTAAACGCACCTTTACCCAACCTTTTAACTTGGCAAATGACAAGAATAGCCATTCTTGCTCAACACGCTCAACAGTAATGGCTTGACCTTCAATTTTTATTGTGCGATAACGTGCAGCATTTTTAAAACGAGGTTTACCACTACGATTTCCTTTGTAATCACCTTCAATAAAGCGAGAAAAAGCCAACTCTACACGCTTTGATACATCCTGTAAGGTCTGAGATGGAACACTTGTAAAGTCTAGTAGTTCGCCAGAATAGCTTACCTTTATCAAGTCTTCCTTGCTCACAGGCAGTTGTTTTTTCTGTGAGTAATAGCTGGGGTTGTCTCGTAGTATTGGTATTGAACAAATTAACGGACAAGAATTAATTGATGTACGATTATGCTGATACCAGTCGAACCTGTCGCCTAGCTGCTTGTTGTACCAGTACCGACAAATTCTTAACCAATCATTTAGCTGTAGTTTTTGCTTGGTGTTTGGATAAGCGCGGTACTGATAGTTAAGCGGCATAGGGGAGTCATCTACTTGGTTGCATTTAGTGTTGACATCTATTACTATAAAGTATTTAGAAGTTAGAGTCAACCATGAACAGTGATTATATTTCGCGCGCCAGGGGAGTTTCAGACCTCAAAGCTCCTAACAGTGTTAACAACAAAATACCGTAAGCGGGTCTTGACGGGTCAGATGATTGATAGGTTGGGCGAAATTCTGAAAGACTTACTTTTAAAGTGGGACAGTAAGGTAGTAGATTTTAATGGAGAATCCGATCATGTGCATCTGTTATTTCAATACACACCTCAAACAGAACTACCAAAATTTATTAACAATATAAAAACAGTCACAAGTCGTTATTTACGAAAAGAATTTCCTGACAGAGTTAATCAATTTTATTATAAAGATGTTCTGTGGAATGGTTCTTACTTCATAGCGTCTTGTGGAGGTGTTACGGTTGAAACTCTCAAAAAATATGTTGAATCCCAAGATAAGCCAAAATAAAATAAAAGATTATTAATTACTCAACTGCCCCAATTACCGAATCAGCCTACGGCTAATATTGGTAATTGGGGCGTTTCGTAATTAATCGCCTTATATCCCGACACCAAACTGAGTACAGTTATGGTGCGGGGCTTACGGCGTGATAGCTAAGCAGAAGTTTCGGTATCCTCTAAGTAGTGGGCATAATTAAACGTAAAACTGCTGGCCCAAGAAACCCGGTTTCTTGGAGAAACCGGGTTTCTGGATGTTCAGTTTATTTACGCCTACCTACTTATAATGAATCTTAGTGTAGTCCCCTCATCTATTCCACAATGTCTTCCGGCACTGGTAAGAGCGGTCTAAGTTCACGACTTAGTGACTGAACGATCGCTTCCACTAATAATAGGCGATCGCTCACCGATAATTTGTATGCCTCGTTCTTTAGTTCTTGCAAATTCATACTTTTTCCCTTCCTCATTTTAACTCAATACTAAAATTAAGTGAGAGTCTGGTTATGAAAACACATCGTTTAGAAACGACTTTAACCGAGAATGGTACTCTAACGTTAAGTGATTTGCCTTTTCAAGTCGGTGATGCTGTTGAGGTTATTGTTTTAGAACGTCATCCCCACCACCCGGAATCAAATCCCTATCCTTTGCGTGGTACTGTGATCCGTTATGACGATCCAACTGAGCCTGTAGCTTTGGAAGATTGGGAAGTGCTGCAATGATTATACTGGATACTCACATCTGGATTATTTTTAAAGTCTTTTAAGCCATTCCGTTAAAGCTAGTTCGACTAAAAAATTAATACAATCTATATCACCCAAAGGAGGATATACATATTCTTCTGTACCCAAATATAAACGGATGTATTGTTCAATGCTCCAATACTGATTAGCAGAATGAGAACGAGACTCCTTTGGTTTGTAGGCAACATAGGAATATTGATCGATCTGACTAAGAAATGAATTTCTGGGAAACGATTTACTCGAAATTATCATTCTACCGATTCTGTTAAAGCTATTAATTTTATTTAAATCCGGCGAAATGGGCAGCCATAAAATTAGGCGTGGAATGATTAAATTCTTTCTATATGTAGATTTTTTGCCCATGATTTCAGCACATGGTTTACTCTTTCCTTTACCATAGCTAATACTTCCTGATTCAACTTTTTCTTGCATTCGTTTATCAAAGGTAAGTATTTTTTGCCGCATACGCAATAACAATTGACTATCAGCATCTGAAAATTTAGATAAAATATTAATAAGCGCTCTGGGAGGCGCAGGTTTATTATCATCATTACTTTCTATTTCCTGATAATAAATATCAAATTCAGTAAGTTTGCCACTATCCACATCATTCAACTGTAAATAAAACTTCTCCCCACCTGCCAAAACCTCAAACCTTAAAAATTGGACATTTAGATGACAATACTTCCTATCTGTAAAGTTATCTCGATGAAAACTTGGAGTAACCGCAATTAACCCAATAGGTTGCTCATAGTCCACCTCTTCGTTAAAAGGTTTCTCTTGGCGCAAAGCGTCATAATAACGAGTTAGCTGCTGAACAACATATCGATCTTCAACATTTTTCAACTCCAGCACCACCAACTGTTTATTCTCACCCAGCGCTAAAATGTCGCATCTTTGGTCATTTACAATATATTGACGTTTTAGAGGAGTTAAGCCGAATAGCTGGGTTAAATTAGCCCAGGCAAAATCTTCCAAAACCTCTTCACTCTCAAATTCCCAGCCTGTCCCGGTTTTCCTTAAATTGACGTAACTTATCATATTGCCCCTGTTTCCTAACTTTGCTAATTTTAGTATTCCCGCATAAAAACTTGATGTAACTTCATGGTGCGAAACATAGAGATTCGCATCCTCACCCAGGGGGATTTTGCTTGTATATAGCGATTTGCGCTTGGATGAGGGACAGGATTTTTGGCCTACTCTCCCACTCTCCCACTCTCCCACTCTCCCACTCTCCCACTCTCCCACTCTCCCACTCTCCCACTCTCCCACTCTCCCAAATGCTATACCTTACTCACCTGACAAGGGCTGTATACCTCTATGTGGGTTTTCTCCAAGGCATCAGACTTTCTATAATCTGATAAGGGAGTTAACTAGGAGCTATATCCATCGAGGTGAAAGATATGCAAATTACCGATACCGATCGCATAACCATTCGCTGTGTGATCGAAAGCCAGCTGGAAGCATTTCAAATTGACGATGAAATTACTGCATTCTCCTTTGCCACTCCGGGAATTCAGGCGACATTCCAAAGCGCAGAAATGTTTATGGAAATGGTAAGGGCTCATTACCAAGCAGTGTACCGCCCACGTGCGGTGGTGTTTGACGATCTTGCGATCGTCAACGGATACTTAAGTCAACCAGTACTGCTACTCGATCCCGACGGTGTGCCAATGAGGGCCCTTTACGTCATGGAAAATCAGCCCAACGGCAGTTGGAGAATTCACGGGTGCTATCTAGTTCCCGTAGAAGCGCAAACCATCCAATAAACTTCACATTGGCGGACATACCCGCAACAGTTGGTTGCCGCCTTTTTGAAATTCGTAAGCAACCTGCCTGATTTCCAAAGTGTATCCCTGGATTTCCAATTTATTCATTACTGGTTCAAGTAATGGTGACACCTCCCCCGATATATTCAAAACGGGAAAAATCCGCGCTTCTCTGGCAACGCGACTCATTTCTAAAATCGAAGCCAGATGAAATTCTTCTGAAAGTTGATCGGAATAACTAAACAGGAAATGAGAACACAAAGCCAAATCAAACTGATTGCTATTGAAAGGCAAAACCGGCAACCCATCTGTTAAATAGCGCCCTTCTTGAAATCCGGCTGGGAAATCTTCTAGAAATTGGTGCATCGCTGTCATCCGAACTTTCCCCAGTCGATCGGGTGACTGTATATCTTCCCAAATATATGAGTCCAAATTTGCCTGGACACCTTCAATAACTGTTTGGTAAGTATCCTGAATTCGCTGGGCAATTTCATCTTCCGTAAACTGATAAAGCGGATCGCAAGAGATCGTCTTGTATCCTTGGCGCGTCATCTCAGCATTAAAGCTTGCTGGGCCACCCGCACAATCCAGAATCGCCAACCTCAAATCGTCTGGTGTCAAACCAAACATCTTGACATATTCCTGCATCGATCGGCCCCACGGAATTACCTGCTCAAGCTTTAAGCCCACTGCTTTTTCCCTCCAAAGCGAATTTTAGTTAGTATCACCCATTCTATAAAAACTTTTTAAACGTAAAACTGCCAAGCCCTTAGAAACCCGGTTTCTTGGAGAAACCGGGTTTCTGGGAGTTGAGTTTATTTACGCCCACCTACTTAATAAACCCGAATTTCATATTACTCCATACATGGGGCTGCCTCCATAATTTCCAGAGGAACTCGATGAAACTGCTTAAAGTTTTCTACAAAACGCCTAGCCAAAGCTCTCGCATGTTGCTCATAAGCTACGCGATCGCTCCAAGTCTTTTCAGGGTCTAAAATCGCGCTATTAACCCCAGGAACCGCTTCCGGTACTAAAATTTGGAAAATCGGGTGGTGATGAAATTTTACATGGTTTAACTCGCCATTAATAGCCGCCGCAACCATAGCGCGAGTATCTTTAATCTCGATGCGACGACCGACGCCAAAAGGCCCACCAGTCCACCCCGTATTCACCAGATACACATCAGCGTCGTGCTGGATGATTCTTTCATACAACATCTCAGCATAAATAGTAGGAGAAAGTGGCAGAAACGGCTTACCAAAACATGATGAAAAAGTAGCTTCCGGTTGAGTAACACCTCGTTCCGTACCCGCCAGCTTGCTGGTGTAACCGGACATGAAATGGTACATTGCCTGCCTATTAGTTAGTTTTGCGATCGGTGGCAAAACCCCAAACGCATCAGCCGTCAAAAAAATGACCGTTTTCGGATGACCTCCCACACCAGGAATAACACAATTGGGAATAAATTCTACCGGATAAGCTGCTCTGGTATTTTCCGTCAAGCTATCATCGTCATAATTTGGCACTCTGCTTTCTTCATCGAAAATTACATTTTCAATCAAAGCGCCAAAACGAAGCGCATCCCATATTTGCGGTTCGTTTTTCTTTGAAAGCCGAATTGTTTTGGCATAACATCCACCCTCAAAGTTAAATATTCCCTGTTCCGACCATCCATGTTCGTCATCGCCAATTAACCGGCGTGTCCGATCGGCAGATAAAGTTGTTTTACCAGTGCCAGAAAGTCCAAAAAATAAAGCCGTGTTGCCCTTTTCATCCATATTGGCAGCGCAGTGCATCGGCAAAACATTGCGTTTTGTCATCAAGTAGTTCATGAATGAGAAGACGGATTTTTTGATTTCACCAGCATACTGAGAACCGCCAATTAAAACGATTCTTTTGGCTAAGTTGAGAATAATGAACGCTTCGCTGTTGATGCCATCAATATCTGGATCTCCCTGGAAACCTGGAACCGCGATAACGGTGATATCAGAGTAATGATTTTTTAGTTCTTCTGCTGTTGGTCTGATGAAAAGTTGATGGGAAAATAAATTTTGCCAAGCCAGTTCATTAATCACTCTGACGCTTAGTTGGTATCTTGAATCGGCACCAACATAACCATCAAAGATATACAAGTCTTTGCTTTGAATATAAGCCAGCATCCGCTTGTAGATCCGGTCAAATTTTTCGACGGAAAGGGGAACATTGACGCTATTCCAATCTATTTCATCATGGATACTTGGTTCGTCAACTATGAATTTATCTTTAGGCGATCGGCCCGTGTATTTTCCCGTTCTCACAAAAAGAGCGCCATTGTTTCCCAAGACCCCTTCTCCCCTTGCTAAAGTGTGTTCCACTAGCTGAGGAACTGATAGATTGCGGTAGATCCGACCGGGGTTTTTTATGCCTAAAAACTCTAGTCCGTAAGACTTTCCATTCATCCCATTGCTAACTTGGCAAAAGGTCTGAGCTAAACCACTCAGACTTTTCAAGTTTAAAGAAGCTAGATCGTAAGTTTTTGTATTCATATAAACACCCATTTGTGAATGGGTTTGCACATACTTGTAGATAATTCGATGTTTACATATCCTTCTCAGCAAAAATGAGAATTTTTAATTCTACTTAACAAAGGTTTTTATTTATTAATAATTTATTTAGATTTGGGAAACTAAAGCTGATAAGACGCGCACAATAATATAAAGCTGAGCGGCTATTTGTAAATTTTATATGAAGTTTTCAACAATTTTTGTTAAACCGCTCCTAACCTTGCTATATATTAGACCTCTCCAAAAAAGAATGTAGAGACGTTGCATGCAACGTCTCTACAACGGCTCAAGGGTTAGCACCTTTAATTTCTGGAGAGGTCTATTGAAATAAATAGATTGAGGTGCGTTAGCTTTTAGCGTAACGCACCCTACTGCTGCTAGCCGATCGTCATCCCCGATCGTGTGGAATTGCGGATTTCTGGCGTCAAAACTTGATTCAATTTACCGCTGCGATAACCTTCCAAATCCAGGGTTACGTAGAGAAAGCCGAACTCCTGAAACGCCGACACCAATGTTGGCAAATCTGTAGTTAAAACAAACTCTTTTATTTGTTCGGGCGGTAATTCAATTTTGGCTGTATCTCCTTCGGAACGAACGCGCAAATTTCGCCAACCTAACTTACGCAAATATAGTTCGCATCTGCCTACTCTTTGCAATTTGGCGACAGTAATTTCTTCACCGTAAGGAAAGCGAGAACTCAGACAAGGTTGCGCTGGTTTATCCCACCAAGGTAAACCTAAATGTTTGGATATTTCTCGCACTTCTGCTTTAGTTATACCAACTTCTGCTAAAGGCGATCGGGCCCCCCTTTCTTTGGCCGCTTGTATCCCCGGACGATAATCTTTCAAATCGTCTGCATTCACCCCATCGACCACATAGGGATAACCGCGCTGCAACGCCAAAGGTTTGAGGGTGTCGTGCAATTCGCTTTTGCAAAAATAACAGCGATTTACAGGATTAGAGGTATAATTGGGATTCTCCATCTCGTGAGTTTGGATTACCTCATGGGGAATACCAATTTCAGCCGCTTGAATTCGCGCATCCTCCAAGTCTTCAGGCAGCAATGAGGGAGATTCGGCGGTGATGGCCAAGGCCCGATCGCCTAAGACATCATAAGCTATTTTTGCTACCAGCGTGCTATCAATGCCCCCAGAATACGCGATCGAGGCCCGATCCATTTCAGCAAATATTTGTTTGATTTTCTCTAATTTATGCAACACCATAAAAAAAATTTCCTACTCTCCGGCGGTTAATACCAGATCTACTGTTAATTCTAACTCAGGGAAAGTTCCAGACACAATACTATCGGAACCCGTAAATTCAACTGGTTCGTATAGTTCCTCAATCAGAGTAAAAACTGTCACTTTATTGGTTAACAGATCCACAATCCAATATTCTGGGATGTCTCGTACATTATACTCAACTCGCTTGGCTCGATAATCTGTCGTTTTTGTTGATTCGCTGACAACTTCTACTACTAACAATGGAGGCTGTTCGTTGAGTTCGATAACAGCCTCTCGGTTTCGCAAATCGCGCCATTGAGATAAGGAAATGACAACAACATCGGGGATGCGGGAAGTGTCCCATCGACCACCACGGGGAGAACGTATACCAATCAGCATTTGTTTAGATGTCCAGTCTAATCCTAGCCGTTGAATTTCAGAGCGAAAATTATCGTTGAGAAATTCGGCTACTCCACCGTGTTGTCCACTGCCAAGGCTCATAGGAACCAATTCTCCATTAACTAATTCGTAGCGAGTATCTGTACCATCGTTGTAAGCAAGGTACTCCTCAAAGGTGAGTCGTTTAGTTGTTACTGCGGTTGTTATCATGGCGAATTGCAAGAGGAAAAAAGCGATCGGGTAAATTTAGCGGATTTGCCAATAATCTAGTTATATCACTTCTGCTCAAATGATAGCTACCTCTGACGGCAAGGAAAAAGAAAAAAAGGTAAAGTGTAGACAGAAACCCGGTTTCTGGGCTGCAAACCGCTATAAAATATATGTAACCTGAATAATGCGATCGCTCTACCGAAGTCTAGTGACTAATATCCAAATTGACGAAACCCTCCTCCAAGAAGCCCTTGCACTGGGTAAACATCCTACAACCAGCGCGGCAATCGAGGCTGCGCTACGCGAGTACATCCAACACCGCAAGCAACTTAAAGTATTGGAACTTTTTGGCACTATTGACTACGACGAAGATTACGACTACAAGCAACAACGGCAAAAAATATGAAAGTAGTTGTCGATACTTCCGTTTGGTCACTAGCTTTACGGCGAAACGCACCAGCCGATGCGGGAGCAATCATCAGTCTTTTACGCGATTTGATTACTGACGGACGAGTTATTTTACTCGGAGCCATTCGCCAAGAAGTACTTTCTGGCATTCGTCATGCCGAACAGTTTACCAGATTGCGAGATTTGCTGCGCGCTTTCCCTGATTTGGAGCTAACAACCGAGGACTACGAACTAGCCGCCGAGTTCTTTAATACCTGTCGCACTCATGGTATTCAAGGTTCAAACACGGATTTTTTGCTATGTGCGGCGGCTCATCGTCGTGGGTACAGTATTCTCACAACAGATAAGGATTTTGAGAGTTTCCAAGTGCATATCCCAGTCGTCTTGCTACAGGTTTAGTATTTGTTGAGCGAGAGTTTAGTTTAATAGTATAAAGAGCTACTAATTCCACGGCGCAGCACAGACAACACGAAAACCAATCAGGCTGTCACTGTTGCCCGCATCTTGCCTGCTACGAGACGCCGAACGGCAGTATCCAGGACGGCTGCCCCACGAACCACCGCGCATTAGCCTGCCATTATTATTACTATCTTCTTCCCAAACACTGGCATCTATAGGGGCATCTTTATATTTATCATGCCAGGGGTCAGCACACCATTCCGAAACATTTCCGTGCATATCGTATAACCCAAAGTCATTCGGAAGAAAACTCCCCACATCTGTTGTCTGCTGATGAAAAATTCCTTTTGGTGCGGAAGCATAAATATAGTGTGCATTATAATTAGCTAATTCCGCCGTAATCGTTCTGCCAAAATGAAATGGCGTAGTGGTTCCCGCCCGACAAGCATATTCCCATTCTGCTTCGCTGGGTAAGCGGTAAATTTTCCCTGTTTCTCTGGAAAGGCGGGCGCAAAATTCTTCTACTTCATGCCAAGATATTTTTTCTACTGGTCGATTTGCGCCTTGAAAGTAAGATGGATTCGGATTCAAAGATATATTAATTTGGGGTAATGCAGCGACAACTTGCCATTGTGCTTGAGTTACTTGATATTTACCCATAAAAAACGATGGGACTGTTACTTGATGTTGGGGGATTTCGTTCCAGATCCATCCTATCCCATATTCTGGTGAACCCATCAGAAAAGTGCCACCTATAATTAACACCATTTCCAGAAAAACTCCATTCCCCAAGTCGTCTATGAAGTATCGGGCTTCCTGACGGCGACGACTGATTTCTTGCCCAAATACATCTACGGTTATGACATCAAACTCGCAGCGCGGAAGAAATTTATCTAGCTTATGTTTAACTTTTGGTTCTGTTCTATCTTTGAGGAGGGAATAAGCAGTAAATTTAATTTGCTTTGATTTATCTTGCAAAGCCTGAATTACCAAGTCTAAGCCTGCTTCTCCATATTTAAGCGCATCCCAAAGTGCAGCAATTCGCACTTCTACATCTGGGTAATTTAAGCGTCGTTTAACCCCTTCGATTCCTCCTAAGACAACGGCATTAATAAGGGGCGGATTTTGACCGCCCATTACGACATCAAACTCTCTCGGTTGATTAGGATTTTCTGTCATTGCACTTTCCTAAAAAAGCAGTTTGGTAATATTCAGATTTTGCACTACCCACTCACCCGCCTGTGAATTAATTCACAGGCTAATAGCGAAAGTCCACTGAAGTGGACTCAAGAAAGTTTTGCAGTCCACTTCAGTGGACTTTTGCTATTAGCCCGGAGGTTTGAACCCCAGGCGGGCGCGGGCTGGCGGGGGCCGGCGCGTGGGCAGATGTAAGCATTTGAGTCATAAGCTGCTACGCACCAAAAAAGCGGCTGCTTCAACGTGCGCTGTCTGCGGAAATAGATCGGCAGGTTGCACTCTTGTCAAGCGATATTCGCCGTTTTGACACAATAATTTGAGGTCGCGGGCGAGGGTAGCGGGTTTGCAACTGACGTAGACGATGCGATCGGGCCTTATTTGCAGTAAGGTATCGATGACAGACCGATCGCATCCCTTCCTCGGCGGATCTAACAACACAATATCCGGCGTCACTTCCAACTGGGGCAGCAATTTCTCCACTTCGCCAACTTGAAATGTGGCATTAGTTATCCCATTCAGTTCGGCATTCGTCTGCGCCTGTTCCACCGCCTCCGGTTGCACCTCCAAACCAATTGCTTGTCGCACTTGTCTCGCCAGAGGCAAAGTCATCGTACCGATACCGCAATAGGCATCCAGCAGCACCTCATCGCCTTGCAGATTCAACTCAGATGCGATCGCCTGCAACAGCGCCTCAGCTACCTCTGTGTAAACTTGAAAAAAGGTATCAGGCAGAATTTGGAACTGCAATCCGGCAAATTCCTCTCGCAGGTAAGGTTTCCCCGCAATACAACGAGTTTCCCCGCCGAAAATAGCATTTGTGCGATCGTCATTCCGATTCAGCGACACCCCCACCAAGTTGGGATACCGCTTCATCCACTCTTGCGCCTGCGCCTCGATCCCCAGCAACTTCCCATCCTTCACCACCAAAGTTAGCAGCATCTCACCTGTACGGCGTCCAATTCGTAACGCCAGATGCCGCACCTGTCCTTTGTGGCTCGTTTCATCGTACACCTGCCAACGCCGACGCTGGATATCCAGTTTCACCTCTGCCAGCAGCGGATTTAACCGCGCATCTTGCAAGGGACACTGATTCAGGTTAACTATTTTGTGGCTGGCTTTTTGGTAATATCCAGCTTGTATCTGTCCCGTGGATGATATTCCCAAGGGATAAGTCGCTTTGTTGCGATATCCCAACGCCGAGTCACCCGCCAAAATGCGATCGACGTTTGGATTATCAAATCCGCCAATGCGTTGCAAAGCTTGAATTACCTGATTTTGCTTCGTTTCTAGCTGGTACTGGTACTTAATCTGCTGCCACTGACAACCGCCGCACTTATCTGCCACAATACAGCTAGGGCGAATGCGGTAGGCAGATGGTTGTAAAATTTCATGTAGTTTGCCGTGAGCGTATCCGGGTTTAACGCGCACCAAGCGGACTAAAGCGCGATCGCCCACCACCATATCCGGTACAAACACCACCCGTTCCCCCCAACGCCCTACTCCGTCGCCAGAGTCAGTTAAATCTGCGATCGTCACCTCAACCAAATTGCCCTGTTCCCAAAGGTCTTCCGATTTTAGATTTTCTATTTTAGATTCTGAATTCTCAATTATCTCCATCTCCCTATCTCCCCATTTCCCTATCTCTGTTACCAGATAGCTTCAGATTTTGGATTTTAAACTTTAGATTGTGGATTTTGAATTCTCCCTCTCTCCCCCTCTCCCCCTCTCCCCCTCTTCCTTTGTGTCCTACAGACTCGTTAAACTACGTAATGTTATCGTGAGTTAGCGCAATCGCAATATCTATATGAGCGTAGTTAGCCAAGTCATTCTCAAAGCCGATGACGAACTTCGTTATCCTAGCACCGGCGAACTCAAGAGTATCAAAGAGTTTTTGCAAACGGGCATCCAGCGGACACGCATCGCCGCCACGCTTGCCGAAAACGAAAAAAAGATAGTTCAAGAAGCTAGCAAACTCCTGTGGCAGAAACGCCCCGACTTTATCTCCCCTGGCGGTAACGCTTACGGGCAGCGCGAACGGGCACTATGCTTGCGAGACTATGGCTGGTACTTGCGCTTGATCACCTATGGTGTTCTCTCTGGCGACAAAGATCCCATTGAGAAAATTGGTTTGATTGGCGTGCGGGAAATGTACAACTCCTTGGGCGTACCCGTACCCGGCATGGCTGAAGCCGTCCGCTGTTTGAAGAAAGCTTCTGTAGCACTTCTCACGGAAGATGATGCAGCTGAGGCAGCGCCTTACTTTGATTACATTATTCAGGCAATGTCCTAATTTCTGGGTCTTTAAAAATACCTAGAAACCGGGCTGGGCTGAAGCAAATTTTCCGTTGAAGACGCTAGCAAACTTCAACCCTTTGATTTTAACTTGTTTCCCCACCCTTACTCGTGCTTCTTGGCTGATTTGGTGTCAAGACACTGGCAAGCGGTGGGGAAATTTTAATGGCCCTCTCTCTTCCCCCTAGCCCCTAGCCCTAGCCCCTTCTCCATAAAGTTTTGTCAACAAAAAACCGACAGTCTGTAGTAGCTGTCGGCTGGTCGTGTATTCCCTGTCGATGACTCAGTTTGAGTTCAGTTATCTTGCAGTATGACGATTCAACGAAAGTGCGATCGCGATCTAAATCATCTATTATTGTGATTTATATCACTAACAGTACTGAGATTGTCGATCGTATCCTTGGGCCGATCGGGTCACAGAATACATACTTTTATAAACTATTTTATATGTAAAAAATTAATCTCTCGAAATCAGCATTGATTTGATGAAAAATAGGGATTAAGAAAAACTTATTTGTAATCAATGCTACAACTTAAATTAATCTATTAGTCTACCTTAGATAAAAGGAGAAAAATGTGAATTGCTGGTTACATTTTCTCTTATAGCGCCGCCCACCTAATTTTTGCTGCAATACCTAGAAAAAGTGTAAAAACTTGCACTCAGTCTAGCAGAAAGATTGAAGCTTTGGCCCACAAAGATTCCCTACTTTTTTCAGCCCAACTAAAAACTTGACTACTTGAAAATTACTCAAGTTACGATTTTCGATAACAAATTTTCGTGTCGTTATTCATGGAGTTTTTTAACAAATGTCTTGGAATGTCGAACATGAAGTTTATAGTACTCAGGCTCTTGAAATTACACCAGAATTTGCATCCAGCGTATCTACCAAAAGAGAGATATTAGAGCAAACGCTGCTGGAAACAGAAATAAAGTATCGCAGCCTTTTTGAAAACGCCCTAGTGGGGATCTTTCAAGCTACAAATAATGGTAAGTACTTAATAGCAAACCCAACACTAGCTCGCATCTATGGTTACGAATCGCCATCAGAATTTATCGCGACTGTTACAGACATCAAAGAGCAGTTATATGTCGATCCCAATCGGCATATAGAGTTAATGAATTTGTTGCAAGATTGCAATGTAGTGTACAGATTTGAATCCCAAGTATATCGCAAAGATGGCAGTGCGATCTGGATTTCTGAAAATGTACGCGCTATCTATGATAGCAACGGTCAATTGCTAAGTTATGAAGGAAGTGTAGAGGAGATCACCGAACGCAAGTATTCTGAAGAAATGATGCACGCCAAATTGGCAAAAGAAAAAGAAATTAATGAGATAAAATCTCGCTTTTTGTCAATGGTATGTCACGATCTGCGTACATTTCTAACGATTATTATAACAACTAGCGACTTGCTAAAACTGCACGGTAATAAGTTTACGGCGAAAGATAGAAGACAGTATTTTGAAAAAATTACAGTGACAGTCAAAAGCATGAATGAATTGTTAGAAGGATTTCTGGCAATTAGCAAAGCTGAATGTGGAAAAAAAACCACTCGGATACCGCCATTTGAACTGAAATCTTTCTGCCAAGCTATTTGGCAAGATGTTCAGACAATTACAAAAACAACGCATAGGCTTGCCTTTATCAGCACTTGTCAGAATGTAACTTTAGTATCGGAGAAAACACTGCTCAGGCAAATTTTAATGAATTTGCTTTTAAACGCTGTAAAATATTCGCCACAGGACAGTACAATTTACTTCGATCTAAGTTGCCAAAAAAACCAAATAAGTTTTCGCATCAAAGATGAGGGTGTGGGCATTCCCCAAGAAGATCGAGAACACTTATTTGAAGTATTTCATAGAGCGAGTAATGTCTTAAACTTTTCGGGTACAGGGCTAGGAATGGCAATTGTGAAGAGAGGCGTAGAATTATATGGCGGTACAATTTTGGTTGAAAGTGAAGTAGGCTGCGGAACGACTTTTACCGTAATTCTGCCAACTATTTGTACTAAACTAGCTACGAGCGAGTGGGAGAATAAAATTTTCTGTGTTTGTGACGAGAGTTATCACTCTCACCACCATTGTAACCACTAGCAAAAACTGATAAGGTTGGTTCTTTCGTGTCAAATACGCTGTTGTAGGAACACCGCATAATTAAATTTTTCGGATAACCGACATATTTATGATGCCGTGTCCCTACAAAAATGTCGCTCTTGAACATTAGCATAATAATCCCCAAAGAGCCGTGCGATCGCACCCTAATCATGCCAAAATAAAGTTAATCAATCCCGGCATCACAACCAACCCCTGTGAAAACAGACACAATTTTCTATCAACTCTTCCAAACTTTTCCCAGTCTCTTATTTGAACTAATCGGTCAATCCCCATCACTAGCTAATAGCTATGAATTCTCTTCACGAGAAATCAAAGAACTAGCGCGTACCTTCGATGGTTTATTTTTACCGCCTGAAAATGCCATTGACCAACCGATTTACTTTGTTGAGGTACAGTTTCAGCCCAAATCTGACTTTTACTGGCGCTTCTTCACCGAAATTTTTGTTTACCTCGGTCAATACAAACCTACCTACGATTGGCGTGCCGTAGCAATATTTGCTAGTCGCAATCTAGATTCGGGAGTGCCAATGCAGTATCGAGGTTTGCTGATGAGTCAGCAAGTCACATTTGTATATCTCGATGAGTTAGCAGAAATAGCATCTCCTTCTTTATCTATCGGCATGGTACAGCTAGTAGTTGGAACCCAGGAGACAGCAGTTCAGCTAACTCATCAACTCATGCAGCAAGCACGGACGCAATTGTCGGATGAAGCACTCAAGCAAAAAGTTCTAGAATTGATTGAGAGCATATTGGTTTACAAGTTTACCACGTTAAGTCGCCAGGAGATAGAGGCTATGTTTGGATTAAGTGACTTAAAGCAGACGCGGGTTTATCAAGAAGCTAAGCAAGAAGGCAAGCTGGAAGGTAAACTGGAAGGCAAGCTGGAAGGTAAGCTGGAAGGTAAGCTGGAAGGTAAGCTGGAAGGTAAGCTGGAATCTGTGCCGGGGTTCTTGGCAATTGGATTAAGTGTGGAACAGATAGCCTTGGCGTTAGGCTTGGATGTTGAAGCAGTGAGACAGGCTGCACAAGCGTCTGCTGGCGATCGGATAGAAGGATAATTTATCGGGATTTAGATTAGGGCCGATCGCAATTTCATGCCATAGTAAATGAAAAAGCGATCGCGCTTTAATCTCTTCCTTGACAAAATGGCGATCGCTTTTCACCCATTCTTAGCTTTAAAACTATGATAAAATAGTAAAATATTCAATCTCTAACCTTCAGTTATGTTACCTTTTCGCAAAAAAATTGTTACGGATGAATCCATGCGACCAGTCGCCGTATTGATTGATTATGAAGACTGGCAGAAAATTGAACAACTATTAGAGGCATCTCAAGTGCTAGAAAAAGAAGAGTTTAATATTTCTAAGTATGCAGGCGTTATAAAATTAACTGAAGACCCTTTGCAGTATCAGCAACAAATGAGGGATGAGTGGTAGTGACCCAACCTTTAATTTTGTTAGACACCAATATAGTTTTATACTTTCTGGGCGGTCGGCTCTTCGATCCTTTGCCAGCAGGAGAATATTTTTTATCGGTGATTACGGAAATTGAATTGCTATATTATCCAAGTATAAGTGTAGATGAAGAGACACAAATTCGTAATTTTTTGACTAAAATTACAGTAGTGGCAATAGAAGCTAATATCAAAGAATTAACTATTGGCTTACGTAAAAAGTATAGGCTGAGATTGCCAGATGCAATAATTGCAGCAACAGCACAATCTTTAAATGCAACCTTATTAACGAATGATGTAACATTAGCTAAGTTGACAGAGATTACTACACAGTCAGTGCAGATATTGTGAAATAGAGCGATCGCACTCCCATTTTGCAAAATGGGAGTGCGATCGCTTTCTCATTACTTCAAATAAAATCATTTAACCTCAATGTAAACAGGATCAATTCCTTTTTGTGGAGTATTGCGGTAGATACAAGTGTAATTACCGCGTAATAAAGCCCCAAAACTATTTTGAGAATCAACTTTACCATATACTACGTACACACCTTTTACAACTTCGGAGACTATTGGTTCTTCGGGAAACTGTGCCGTAGCAGGTGCTTTTAATAAGATCGGAACAGCAGCACGACAGCTGGCACCCAAGATGGCAACCTCTTCAGGTTTTGCAGATACAGTTCCCGTCACAGTAGCTTGAAACTTCTCCTTTCCTATTAAAAGTTCAGCTAGTTTACAAAGTTGTTTACCAATTGGATCTTGATTAGAATCGCATATACTGGTAGATTGACTTGAAGAATTGGCTGATGCTGGTTGATTGCTAGTCGTAACTCTATCAAAATCTAGTAGAGATCTAGTATTTGGATAATATCTTGCCCATCTCTGAATATCGGGTCTATTACTCCACTGAGAGCGACTTACTGTTATTGACATAATTGGTGTCATTAAACCATTATTTTGACCAGTAACTACAATGTAAGCATCAGTAACTAAAATGTCACTGTCAAAACTACGTTGAACTGCCGATCTCGCCACTGACTCAGCCCTGCGGATAATAGTGTCGTAGCTTTCATTAGGCTGGCGATCTAATGAAATGTTAATTCTTTGGATATATGCTTGGGCAATTTGCGGTTCGATCCCCTCTTGAACTAAATATAAGCCTCCTGTAAATCCAAACAAAACTACTATGCTCAAACGAGCAAGCCACTGTTTTCTAGCCATAGTTAATTATTCACGCTCTGATGAGTTCACCTCAGTAGCGAAAATCTCATCGGCTTAAACTTTACATGAATATCGTATATCTATACGTTAAACGTATAGAGCCTTCTTAACAAAAATTATAGGATTTTACTGTCCTTCACACGATTTCCTGATATGGCGTTCTCCTTGGGCAAGCGCCTTAAGGCTACCCGCGAATCACTCGGTCTTACTCAAGAGCAAGTCATTGAGCAGCTGGAGAATCGTTATGGGATAACACTGAGCCAACAAGCCATATCGTGTGTCGAGAACGGGAAGCGCAAGGTAGACGCCGAGAAGGAGTTACCCGCTTTCGCAGGCGTCTATGGCAAAACCATCGACTACTTCTACGAAACTTTAGAATTACCCACCACACCCCCACCCCCACCCATCCCCAAACGCAAGTCAGCCATCACAGTCGATCTAGACGCCCTCACCCACCGCGATAAGCTAGAACTAGCAGCAGAACTGATCCACAACGTTTTGCAACAAACCTAGCTAGTGGGGGCCACATGGAAATAGAACAGAAAGACATCACCTTAATTAATGAAGCACAGCGTCGTTTAGATCGGCTTTCCCCAGAACGGTTGCGAGTAGCCGTTGATTTCCTCGCTTATCTGCAAGAAAGAGAAGAAAACGAGGCAACTGAGGAACTGTTGAGCATCCCCGGTTTTGAGGATGAACTCCGTGAAGCCCAACAGCAGGCTGAAGCGGGAGAAGTTGTGCCTTTCGAGAGCGATCTTCACAATAGACCTAGACGCCCTGACCGATCGCGATAAACTAGAACTAGCAGCAGAACTTATTCACACAACGTTTTGCAACAAACCTAATTAAGCTAAGGTGGTTTTAAAGCCGTGCAACAATCAGAAATAGAAATCAAATTCAATTTAGAGATTTCACAAATACCTGAAGCAGTCAGGTTAGAAGCAGAAAACAAAGCAAAAGAAGCCTACGTAATGACATTATTGCGGCATAACGAGATCGGTAGCGGACGAGCAGCGGAAATATTAGGTATTCCTCGCGTGGAAGTTATCGACTTGATGAGTGAATATGACATCTCGCCGTTTCCGGATCAGACTAGAGAAGAGTTAGAGCGTGAAGTATCTGAAACCCTTCGGATGTTGGAGAAATATAAAAAGTGATTGTCATTGCAGACACCACACCCTTGAGCGAACTAGCAAAAGTGGGACAGATGAATTTACTGCGTGATGTATTTGGGCTACAAGCTCCTCACCCACCCCGATAAGCTAGAACTAGCAGCAGAACCGATACACAACGTTTTGCAACAAACCTAGCTAGTGGGGTAAGAATGGAAACCAAGCCAGTAGAAAAATTATCCAAATCCGATGAAATAGAATCGGCAAATAGACAAACTCAAACAAATCTATCCAGCGATAACAGAGTTGACCATAATATTCCCTCTCACAAAGACACAACGGAGGATAATAGTTCCACTCTTGTGGCTGAAGATGCAGAAGTATGGAAAGCTTATTTAGCTGTAGAACAACGATGGGAAGAGGTTTTTCGTCGCCTTGCAGACTCCTAAATTTGTCCCTAATTCCGAAGTTATAGCCATTAGCCAACGCCGGGTGGCAAGATTTGGCGGAACTGCTGGTGTCAGAGATGCAGGCTTGCTAGATTCATTCTTAGAGAAACACATAAAGCAAAAGTAGTGGCAGAAATCTAGATAAAATTAACTTTGTGCTATCTGTGCAAAGGTTCCATGTCTACCAGTTCTCCCTTTTCTCCCGAAGAAATTGCTGCTGAAGGTCTCAAGCCTGAAGAATACCAAGAAATCGTCAAACGCCTCGATCGCCATCCCAACAAAGCCGAACTGGGGATGTTTGGCGTCATGTGGTCAGAACACTGCTGCTACAAGAACTCCCGACCCCTACTCAAACAGTTTCCCACCGAGGGAGAAAGAATTTTAGTTGGCCCCGGAGAAAACGCCGGAGTAGTAGACTTAGGCGACGGACTCCGACTCGCCTTTAAAATCGAATCCCACAACCACCCCTCAGCAGTCGAACCGTTTCAAGGTGCGGCGACAGGCGTGGGAGGCATCCTCCGCGATATCTTTACAATGGGGGCGCGTCCTATAGCCCTATTGAACTCCCTCCGCTTTGGTTCTCTGGAAGATGCGCGTACCAGACGCTTGTTCAGTGGCGTGGTATCGGGAATCTCGCACTACGGTAATTGCGTTGGAGTACCCACAGTCGGCGGTGAAGTTTACTTCGATCGGGCCTACTCGGAAAATCCTTTGGTAAATGTGATGGCACTGGGGTTGATGGAAACCCAGGATATCGTAAAATCTGGTGCAGTAGGAATCGGCAATCCCGTGCTTTATGTCGGTTCTACCACCGGACGAGATGGTATGGGAGGCGCAAGTTTTGCCAGTGCGGAACTTAGCGACGCTTCAATGGACGATCGGCCCGCAGTCCAAGTAGGCGATCCTTTCCTAGAAAAATCCCTGATCGAAGCTTGTCTGGAAGCCTTCAAAACAGGCGCTGTTGTCGCCGCACAAGATATGGGTGCAGCTGGTATTACCTGTTCGACTTCGGAAATGGCAGCTAAAGGCGGTGTGGGAATTGAACTGGATTTAGATAAAATCCCAGTTAGGGAAAGTGGGATGGTTCCCTACGAATATTTACTCTCAGAATCCCAAGAACGGATGTTGTTTGTTGCACATATTGGACGCGAACAGGAATTAATTGATATTTTCCATAGATGGGGACTGCAAGCGGTAGTCGCAGGAACGGTAATTTCAGAGCCGATCGTGCGAATCTTATTTCAGGGTAAAGTCGCGGCGGAAGTTCCAGCTACTGCTTTAGCCGATAACACACCCATTTATCACCGAGAACTACTAGCCGAACCTCCAGAATATGCCCGGAAAGCCTGGGAATGGACAGCGGAATCTCTCCCTCCCTGTACCGCATCTGGGATCGAAATCCAAGGAAATATGCAAACTTGGAATGATATTTTACTGACTTTGTTGGATAATCCGACGATCGCATCTAAACGTTGGGTTTATCGCCAGTATGACCATCAAGTGCAGAACAATACCGTAATTTTACCCGGTGGCGCAGATGCTGCGGTTGTGCGGATTCGCCCAGCTGAAGAAGTCCCCAATCCAAAATCCCCAATCCTCTCTAGCGAAGGTGGGCATCGTGACGGGAACCGCCAAGACGCCCACTTCGCGCCAAATCTAAAATTGGGCGTCGCTGCAACTGTTGATTGCAATTCCCGTTACGTCTATCTCAATCCCTACGAAGGTGCCAAAGCAGTAGTAGCAGAAGCTGCACGCAACCTCAGCTGTGTAGGCGCAGAACCTTTGGCAGTTACAGATAACCTCAATTTCGGCAGTCCAGAAAAGCCTGTAGGTTATTGGCAACTGGCAGAAGCTTGTCGGGGAATAGCTGAAGCTTGTCGAGAATTTAGTACACCTGTGACTGGTGGCAATGTTTCTCTGTACAACGAAACTCTGGATAGTGAAGGAAATCCTCAACCTATTTACCCAACTCCGGTTGTGGGAATGGTAGGGTTAATTTCCGATCTCACCAAGATTTGCGGTCAAGGTTGGCAAGCAGAAGGAGATTTAATTTATCTTTTGGGTTTGCCTTTGCAATCCAAAATCCCAAATCCCAAATCCCAAATCGATTTGGGTGCGTCTGAGTATTTAGCCGCAATTCATGGTATTATCGCCGGAACTCCGCCAGTGGTAGATTTTGAGATGGAACGTCTGGTGCAAGCTGCCTGTCGGGAGGGAATTCGGCAAGGTTGGGTGCGATCGGCCCATGACTGTGCAGAGGGAGGATTCGCAGTTGCACTCTCGGAATCTTGCATTAGCAGTCGCTTGGGTGCCCAAATCGATTTAGGCATGACCTCAACAGAAGTTATGCGTTGGGATCGTCTGCTTTTTGGGGAAGGCGGCGCAAGAATTATTGTTTCGGTAGAGCAAGAGCGATCGGAAATTTGGGAATCCTATTTAAAGGAGCAACTGGGCAAATATTGGCAAAAAATCGGTCAAGTCGGTAATGCCGATACAGATTTACGGGTAATTACGGCTGACAACCACCTTGTAATCGGCGTTAGCATTGCAGATGTGTGCGATCGCTCACTGAATGCTATTGAACGCCGTTTAACAATTTAGCCAACCAGCTCAATGCCTCTGTATAAAAAGATGAGCGCAATTACCTTAAATAGCGGTATTGTTAAGAGCTGATTAAGGTAGGTAAACTTTTCTTAATATCCCGCTTGATGAGCGAGCCCTCTGACTCAATATCCTTATTAGGAGCAAAGCCGTAGCATGACCCCCAACGATCCCCTCTCTTGTGACGAGTATCCCAGCATGGACAACGAGGCGCAAAACGATAAACCAGAGGAAGCCTGTGGTGTGTTTGGCATCTATGCACCCGGAGAAGATGTCGCCAAGTTAACTTACTTTGGGCTGTACGCCTTACAGCACCGAGGTCAAGAATCGGCTGGTATCGCCACCTTTGACGGCTCAAGCGTGCATTTGCACAAAGAGATGGGATTGGTGTCGCAAGTCTTTAACGAAACCATCTTGAATAGCCTGACAGGCAATTTAGCAGTTGGTCATACCCGTTACTCTACTACTGGTTCCAGTCGCGTTGTCAACGCCCAGCCAGCAGTGGTAGAAACTCGCCTGGGTTCGATTGCATTAGCACACAATGGGAATCTGGTCAATACGCCGGAATTACGAGAGGAATTGCTGCGGCGGGACTGTATTTTAGTCAGCACAACCGATTCAGAGATGATCGCCCATGCTATTGCCGAAGAAATCAACGAAGGCAAAGATTGGTTAGAAGGCGCGATCCGAGCATTTCACAAGTGTCAGGGAGCTTTTAGTTTAGCGATCGGCACCCCCGCTGGCCTCATGGGCGTCCGCGACCCCAACGGTATTCGTCCCCTGGTAATTGGCACGATCGTGACGGGCGAAGACACCCGTACCACCCGCTACGTCCTCGCCTCCGAAACCTGCGGTTTAGACATTATCGGTGCCGAATACCTGCGAGATGTGGAACCAGGAGAATTAGTTTGGATCACTGAAGCGGGTTTGGCTTCCTTCCACTGGACTCAGCAGCCAAAACGCAAACTTTGCATCTTTGAAATGATCTACTTTGCCCGTCCAGATAGCATCATGGAGGGCGAAAGTCTGTACAGCTACCGGCTGCGGCTGGGGCGTCAGCTGGCAGGCGAATCACCAGTTGATGCCGACATCGTTATCGGCGTACCAGATTCAGGCATTCCTGCTGCCATAGGCTTTTCCCAAACCTCTGGCATTCCCTACGCCGAAGGTTTGATTAAAAATCGCTACGTCGGTCGCACCTTCATCCAGCCAACTCAAAAAATGCGCGAGACTGGTCTCCGCATGAAGCTAAATCCCCTCAAAGATGTTTTGGCTGGTAAACGCATTGTCATTGTCGATGACTCCATTGTTCGGGGAACCACCAGTCGCAAACTTGTCAAAACATTGCGGGATGCCGGTGCTACCGAAGTTCATATGCGGATTTCATCGCCGCCAGTGACTCACCCCTGCTTCTACGGTATTGACACCGATAGTCAAGATCAGCTGATTGCCGCCACCAAGTCTGTGGCAGAGATTGGCAAACAAATCGAGGTTGACTCCCTGGCTTATCTGAGTTGGGATGGTATGCTCAAAGCCACGGGAGAAGACCCCAGCAGTTTCTGTTCTGCCTGCTTCACAGGCGATTATCCCATACCAGTTCCAGAGATGATAAAACGCTCCAAACTGATTTTAGAAAAAGTGGGTAGCTGTTAGCTATTAACTATTAGTTAGCCTTGAAATTATCGTTCTTGGGTTGAACCTGGGAACGATAATTTTATCGGGGAATTTGTATATAGCAAAGTGCTGAGTGCTGTGTTTGTAAGCTGAAACGCACCTAATTCACATATCCTGGATGGCAGGAATGCCTACCCGACAAGAGTTAGGCTTTTTTGAGTTATACAGTTTAAATGCGGAGCAGCTTACTCAGCACTTAGGTATGTTGTTGCGCTTCAGCGCTATCTTATAGCTAGGGGCTAGGGGCTAGCGTTGAGGGGAGAGGGAAAAGGTTACTCCGTAAGGGATTTGGAAAAGAAGTAAGAGTTGGAGTTGCCCTAACCGACTTTCGTCGGTTGCTATAAAAAGCTAGGATTTACGAAACAGTCCTGAAAGCGCTGAAGCGCAACAACATACCAAATATTTCATTATGGCAATCGACCCGACATGACATTACTAGCCAACAAGGAAAGTCGCATTGCCGGTAGATTGACTGATGATATTCAGAGATGTTGCTCCTTGAAGAATACCAACTAGGTCTCCGGAGGATGTAAGAATATTGATACCTCCATTAGCAACCTGAGGAATGTAGTCTTCTGGGTTTCCTGCTAGCTGGATAGAATCAGTGCCAGGGGTAAAATTCCGAATTAGCGCGTAGTCATTATTACCGCCATCCACATAGAACGGTTGAGGGTCAACACCTGGTAATTCACTACCTGCGCCAAGAATAAATGTATCTCTTCCGGCTCCCCCAATCAGAACATCAACTTCTCCGGCTCCATAACTATCATATTTTGTAAAGCCAGTAGAATCAACGTTGATGCCAACTCCGAGAATTTGCGTGACATTTCCTGTGCCATTAATAACATCATTCACGCTGGTTCCAGCAAAAGTTCCCAGGCGGTTCTCGGTCTGTCCATTCGTTATATAGTGTTGGAAGCCAGAGCTTAAAGAACCAGCAGCCACAGCAGCCGCTATATCTGGATTTGCACCTAAATAAGCACTCTCGTTGAAAAAACTGCCAAAAATAGCAGCACGACCCTCATCGAATCCCGCGAGGAAGTAGTGTTGCAACCCAGATCTAAAAACCCCAGCATTAACGGCTGCACTCACATCGGGGTTGCCAAGTAGATAATTTTGTTCGCTATAAAATGGTGATATTCGAGTTCGACCTTCCTGCAAACCAGACACGCTAAAGTGCTGAAAGCCAGAGGTAAAAGTTCCAGCGGCAACAGCTGCTGCTACATCAGGGTTTGTCGCCAGATAAAACTGCTCGTTAAATAAATCAAAAGGAACTACTGAAGTCATGCTTTACTCCAAAATTGACACTGATAAAGTAGAAATAGTGAATGATAATCGCGACGATTACAATCTCTCGATCGGTGGATCTTTTAAGGAGACTTAGGGGCTGTAAGCCCTCCGGCCTACTCGCTGCCGACAGAAGAAATTAAATTTTTGGCTAGATAAGGAAAAAATTTTCAGCCGCTAGCTGCTATGATACCATAGAAAGTGATAGTGTGATAATTAATTTAGGAATTGGAGCAAAAGTAACAAGAATGAAAATAAAAAACACAATCCGAGTAGGATTAATTGCCTTGGTATTATCTGCGATCGGTGGCTTCGGCGGCTCACTGTTCTTAAGGGCTTCCGACCATGACGACGGCGAAGTGGACACCAAGGGTCGCAATTTGAACTTGACTGACTTGTACGTATTTCGAGAAAGAGACCAGAATCCTAATGCTGCTGAGGGTGACCTGGTTTTTATTATGAACAGCAATCCGCGATCGGTCGCTCGTCAGCAATATTACTTCAGCTCCACCGCCCGCTACGAATTCAAAGTGACGCGCATTGCCAACAACGATGCTGCTGCCACAGGCCAAAGCAACGTAGTCCTGCGATTCGAGTTTAGCCCGCCCAATCCCAGAGGCCAGCAGAACATCACCGTCACAGCCATCAGAGACGGCGCTACCGCAACAGCACAGAATCTGCGTACTACCCCGCTCAATACCGCCCCCATAGCTAACCAAGTATCCTTGGGCGGCTCTACCCTGAGCGTCTTTGCTGGCCTGCGGGAAGACCCGTTCTTCTTCGACGTGGAACAATTCTTCCGCGTTCGCGCCGGACTGGCTGGCATTGGCCCCAGCGTAGGCTTCCGCAGCCCCGGCCTCGATTTTACTGGCGGTTACAACGTCAATACCATTGCTGTGCGGGTGCCGCGTCAGTTCTTGCAAGCCGGAACCCCCGTCACAACTTTCGATGTTTGGCAAACCATCTCGGCACGCAGACCAGACGGCACATACGCACAAGTGGAACGGTTAGCTCGGCCAGCGGTCAACGAAGGCTTAGTCCTTACTAACGACTTCCTGAACGCGCTCAACGGTGTTGGCCCCGATTTCGAGGCCGCTGCCCTAGCCGGTCAGCAACCAGCCGCTCGCATTGCTGGCCCTATTGTCGGCGAAGCAAAACGGACACTGCTGGCTCTTGGAAATAGCGATGCTCGCGCCACCTCCTTGCTGGGAGCCTTTCTGCCCGACGTAATGCGGATCGACACCACCCAACCCAGCGGCTATGGCAACGCCCTTAACGGCAGGGGTAGCCCGATTCGCGGTCGCTTGATCCGAGATGATGTCATAGATATCACCTTAAGCGTCCTCAGCAACGGCGCGGTTACCAGCGATAACGTATCCTACGACGGGCCAAATCTAGGCGGTAGAGGTCACAAGCCAGTGCTGGGTGCGTTCCCCTATGTGCCCGAACCGAATTAAACAAAATTTAAAATGTCAGATTGCAGATTAAAAATTGAATTTGGAATCTGCAATATCAATTAGTTAATTCGAGGGTAAGTTGTTGCGCTTTAGCGCTGAAGCGCAACAACTTACCTAATTAAGATAGGTGAAAGGAGAAGATATTGGTGGTTGTTATCCAATCCAAAATTAAAGATCTAAAATCCAAAATCGGCGCAGTTATACTACTGGCAGCTATTCCAGTCAGCCTGTACTTTTTTTGGGGAAGTTTTGGAGAACAGAAACTCGATGCTCCCTATCGCTACCGCTTTCAACGACCATCGCGAGGCAGTATTACCACCGACCTCCAGAGGGAAATTGCTTTCTATCAGGAGCGTATCCAATACGCTCCTAATGATGGTCTGAATCGCGCTTTTCTAGCCACAGTATACTTAAAAATGGCTCGCGCTAGTGGAGAAGCCAGTTGGTATTTACTCGCAGAACAAACAGCCCAACAATCGTTGGCTAAATTGTCATTTCACAATGATGGTGCGATTATGGTACTGGCGCGAGTTGCAGTTGCCAGACATGACTTTGCTTCTGCCCTTCGCCTGGTTAAACAGGTGCAGAATAATGAAGAAACTCTCTCAGTTTTGGTAACCGCAAATCTGGCAAGTGGCAAAATATCTGAGGCGTTGTCCGCAGCTAATGCTTTGGTAGATAAAACTCCAAATTTAAACTCTTTAACATTACGGGCATTGGTACAGATAGCTGCGGGAAAAGATCGAGAAGCAATTCGCGATTTCCAACAAGCTTTGGCTGTGGAAGAACCAGAAGAAACGGGCAGTTCGGTCTGGACGCGGACGCTGCTGGGTAGATATTATTTTAAGCGGGGACAACTTAAACAAGCACGCCAACTTTACCAAGAAGCTTTGCGCGTTCTGCCGCAGTATCCCTCAGCACTATTAAATATGGCAGAGTTGGAGGTTAGGCAGGGAGATTATCGGGCGGCTGAGGGTCATTATTCGCTGTTCTTCCTTACTTCGCAACGCTCTCCGACTGTGTACGATCACGTCGTGATGAGGGGTATGGCTCGCGTGAAAGATTTGTCAGGCGACCCTGACGGGGCTGCATTGTGGCGAGATAAAGCTGAAGCGCGATTGCGCCAAGATTTGACTGGGTTCGGACATAGGCGCGAGTTGGCGCGTCTGCTGCTGGAGAGGGGTAGTTCTGCTGATGTGGAAGAGGCTTTGTCCCTGATGCAGATGGAAGTACGATCGCGCCGCGATGCTGAAACGCTTGACACCTTAGCTTGGGCTCTTTCTCAAAAAGGTGAGTGGCAAAAAGCTCAGCAGGCAATGCAGTCAGCGCTACGATCGGGCCTACGCGATGCTGGACTCTTCGATCGGGCCGGTACGATCGAACAGGCGCTGGGGAACCAATCTAAGGCAAATGCTTTCTTTCGGCTTGCCCAAGAAACTGACCCCACTTTTGACGAAAACGCTCGACGGGCTTTGGGATTGGGTGTAGGGCTTTTAGGGTTGAACTGAAGAATTGTTTTGAGTTTTGGAGATTTTTATGAATGTCTGGTATTCAGTTTTCAGATTTCGGTCGAATTTAAAAGCCAAAATTCAGCACTCAAAATTATTCATTAACTTCTTTAAATCAAAACTCAAAACTCAAAACTCAAAACTATTCGTTGTCATCTTCTCGTTTCTGTTACCGATCGCACTCATTGCTTTTGCAAGTCCTAGTTTAGCTCATTGGGCAGATTTGGCAGTTGCTGAAATTGTGGTAGGTAAGACCGAAACCCAAATTACGCTCACTTTTCCCACGGGTTTGGTGAGTTCGGCGGATGATAACCGAGATAACCAGCTATCGCCGGATGAAGTCCGCAGACATCAAGTAGATCTGAAGAGCTTTTTTAGCGATCGCATCCGTCTTATCGATGGTGAAAATCACAACGGTATTCTAACTGTGAAAGAGTCTCTGACTCCACCGTCGAACTTGAACGTCACTGCCGGAACTCACAGTACTTTAGTGTTGGTTTACACCTGGCCTAAGCTTGTTCGAGGTCTGAAGATTGACTACAATTTGTTTTTGCCGGGAGTGCCAACAGCTCGCTGTTTGGCGACTGTTCTGCAACCTGGAAAGGCGCAAAACGTCATATTCTCTCCAGAAAATCGCGAATTTTCGTTAATACAGGGTTCGATATGGCAGTCAGCAGTGGGTGTTGCGATCGCTCTAGGCGGTGCTTTTGTGTGGGGCGCAATGCACGCCATGTCTCCCGGACACGGAAAAACAATCGTCGGTGCTTACCTGGCGGGGTCGCGTGCAACTGCCCAACACGCCTTGTTTTTGGGGCTGACAACGACGATCGCACATACTACTGGCATATTTGCTTTGGGACTCGTGACTCTCTTCGCGTCCCAGTACATCTTACCAGAGCAGATTTATCCCTGGCTGAGTTTCCTATCAGGTTTAATGGTGGTCGTCATCGGTCTGAACTTGTTCCTTAGTCGGATGGCGAGTGTCCGGCTATTAGGGAAATCAGATGATGAACACAGTCATGATGACCATCACCATCACCATCACCACGATCATGACCATAGCCATCATCATCATGACCATGACCACGGTCATAGCCATCATCACCACGATCGCGCAACTCAAACCCAAAATCCCGTCGGACACTCCCACTTACCTCCTGGTGCAGACGGTTCTCCAGTCACCTGGCGCAACTTGCTTGTTCTAGGTATTTCTGGCGGTCTTGTACCATGTCCCTCAGCCTTAGTTTTGCTGCTGAGTGCGATCGCGATCGGTCAAGTCAGTTTTGGACTCGTCTTAGTGTTAGCATTCAGTTTGGGACTTGCAGGAGTGCTGACCGGGCTTGGATTGCTGCTCGTTTTCGCTAAGCGATTTTTCGTTGTGCTACCAACACACCTTAGACTGCTGAAAGTATTGCCTGCCATTAGTGCTATTTTCATCACAGCGATCGGTTTGGGAATCACAACACGGGCACTAATGAAAATCGGATTGTTTGAAGCAATTTTAGGTTTTAGATAAAAGGTGAACGGTAAAAATGCGGTGTAGTGCAATAGCGAGATTCTTTCCTTTAACTGCTGCCTTATCCACTATCCTTATGACCTTATGGCCGTCTGTTGTTTTGGCGCGACCGCTAATTAGAAATTCCCGATACCCAGAAGTGCCAAACTCTAATGTGAATACCTTGATCTGCTACTTACAAACAGATGATGGTACAACTCTAGATTTAGATCGTTTATGTAACAAAACAGATGAAAATAATAGTAGTCGATCGACAGAGCGTACTTCGGCTGGTCGTAGTTCAGGTAGTAATTTAAGTCCCAGTCAGTGTTATGTGTTTGACGCAAATGGGCGTCCCTGTGCAGCAACAACCAATGAAAACCAAGAAAATAGAACACAACCATTACTAACAAATCCAACTTCTGTGCCTTGATTTTGTCTAACCATTTTACATTTCAGATTTTATTTTAATGCGTTTATTCTGGGGAATATGCCAAACATCGATCGCCGGGGCAGTTATTGTACTGACTGCCGCTCCTGCTCATGCCGATCTGACTTTAATTACAAATGTGCGGCTTGCTCCGACCAGCAACGGACTTGATATTGTTCTAGAAACACAAAGTGGCGATATGCCACAAGTCTTTACCATTAATCGAGGCAATACTTGGATAGCTGAAATTACCAACACCAAACTAAAATTACCTCAAGCTAACAGTTTTAATCAAGATAATCCTGCTCCTGGAATCGCGTCGATGACGATTATTCCCCTAAGTGAAAATAGCGTTCAGGTAATCTTGACGAGACAAGCTGGTTCGCTAACGGGAGAAGTAACGCGACGAGATCCCAGCACTTTAGTTCTTAGCCTCAGCTTAGCTGGCAATAATCGAGTAGCCTCACCCGCCCCTACCATAGTAGTAGAAGCAAAGAGGGAGAGAGCAGCAGCGCCAGAACAATCCCCAATCCCCAATCCCCAATCCCCAATCCCCAATCCCCAATCCTCAATCCCCAATCCCCAATCCCCAATCCCTAATCCCCAATCCCCAGCAGCAAATTCTAATCTGCCTTTTTTGCCGCAAGCAGTAGCACCTCCACTAGGAGATATTGCCGTCTCCAATCTTGATATCGCTGCCACATCGATCGACTTAGGAACATCACAGCGGATCACCCGCTTAGTATTGCGAAACGCATCGGCGCGGGAAGTTTTAACCCTTCTAGTTCAAGCTGCTGGTCTTAGTATCGTCTTTGCTGAAGATGCTGCGCCTACCCCCAGTCCCAATACTCCTCCCATTACCAGAGGAAGACTGCAAACGGGTGCAGAAACATTGACAGAACCAAACATTTCGATGGAAGTACAAAATGAATCTATTCAAAACGTTTTCAACTATGTTTTGCAACTAACCAGATTGCAGGGTAATCGCGTCGGAAACACCATCTTAGTAGGTCGAAACCTCCCTGCTGCTACCCGTGGTTTGGTGATGCGTACCATCCGACTCAACCAATTGAAAGCAACAATGCCCGAAAGTCCGCTCACAACAGTTCTCACCAGCGGATCGAGCCTCACAAGTGGTGGTAGCCAAGCTAACAGTAGCACCAATACCAGCAGTCAGGTGGGTAGAAACAGTACCACAACCCGAAATATTCCGTTTAGGGGTGCTATTCAAGCTCTGGAAGCACTGGGAGCCAATGGAGGTGGTTCTGTTACTCCTCAACAAAATGCCCCAGCCCCAAATCCCTTTCAGCGTTCTCCAGATCCGACCGAGCAACTGCTAGATGGATTGCAGGTTACCGCCGATAGTCGCACAAACTCTGTCACTTTAATCGGCCCTCTTAAGCTTGTTGAAATAGCCACTAATTACCTAGCTCAACTCGATGTGCGTCGGAGACAGGTGGCGGTAAATGTCAAAATTATTGAAGTGAATCTCACCAATCAGGACACTATTGGAGCCAGTTTTTCTTTTGGTGTCGGGGGAAGTTTTTTTAATGTCAATCAAGGCAGCGCCAATATTAATTTTGGGCGGTTTAATCCTAGATTCATTAATCCCAATCCATCACAAAATCCTGGTAGCTTGTTCAGTCCTAATGTGATAGAAGGCCCGAATTTAGCAAGAGCTTTTCAGTTTCCTCGCCAGTTTTTGTTGAATCTTCAGTCTCAAATTACCTCAAATAATGCCAAGATATTAACCGATCCAACATTAATTGTACAAGAGGGTAGCCATTCTCAGGTGAACTTGACGACTCAAGTATTTGCAGGTTTTAGGCAGATTACAGAAGCCGCTCCAGGTAACCAAACAAGAACGGTGTCTGAAACAAAAGACCCAATTGATGTAGGTGTGATCCTGAATATTGCTGTCGATCAGATTGATGACAATGGCTTTATTACGCTTTTTGTATCGCCGGAAGTCAGTTCGCCTGGGGAGAGGATTACAGACCCTTCTAGGAACGATTTGTTGATTCAGCAGCTCGTCAATCGCCGCCGTTTGGAAACAGGAAGTATCCGCCTCCGAGATGGTCAGACCCTGATCCTGACTGGAATTATTCAGGAGCAAGACAGAACTATTACAACGAAAACTCCTATCTTAGGAGATATCCCCATTATTGGTGCTTTGTTCAGAAGTAGAACAAGCGATCGCACTCGTAATGAAATCGTTGTGTTAGTTACACCTAACATCATGGATGATTCAAATATTTCTAGTTCCGGCTCTAATTAGTTAGTGATGTGACATAATTATAAATAACACATTTTTGAGAGTTGACAAACCTTTTTTACAATGGATGAAGTGATTCAAGGAGCAGGATTTACCGTCAGAGCCTTGAACCCTAAAACAGGAGATATCCGCCAATTAACCAATTATAGCTAGGGGCTAGGGGCTAGGGGCTAGGGGCTAGGGAAGAGGGAAGAGGGAAAAGGTTACTGCGTAAGGGATTTGGATAAGAAGTAAGAGTTGGAGTTGGCTTAATCGCCCTGGCGGTTGCTATAACAGGAGAATTAGTAACTTCAGCATAGCTATTCTGCCAGTAGTTGCACAAATTCCTCTACCGTCAGTCCAGCATCATTAAGTATACTCTTTAGTATTTTGGGATGCAGAATTTTGCCCGAATGAAAAGGAACCGTAACTCGCCTTCCCTCGGCATTTTTATAAATTCTGTGACTACCGCTTTGACGACTTAACTTAAAGTCAATTTTATTTAATACCCGAATAACTTCAGTTGCGGTGACACGCGGAAGTGGTAGAGTCAAACCTGCACCTCCAAAGTTGTCAGACTCACCATTTCGCTAGTAGGAATCGGTTCGTTATTTGCCAAACGATCTTCAATATGCAGGCGAATTGCATCCTGGATATTGTTGATAACTTCTTCGTAAGAATCCCCCTGGGTATAACAGCCTTGCAAAGGGGGACAGTAGGCAAAATAGCCATCACTGTCCTTTTCAATCACTACTGGTAATAAAAATTTTTCCCCGCTCATTTGCACTCACGAGTTGTTTTGTTTTTTTATGATAGCACGCTATTAAACCGATTCCAAGTCCCGATCGAAGGGTATGAGAATGCGATCGCACGAGCTTAGAACGGCGGAGCGGGTCTTTTAAATTAAAAGTGCGATCGCTTCTAAGCATATCTTCCCTTTCATACAAAAAGGCAACAAAATTTGAGAAGGAAAATTACCTCCACTTCGCACTGTTAAAGTAATAATCTGAGACTCAATTAAACGAGTTTCACCTGGAAGCGAACCTGTTCCGGGATTGACTGGATAAGCCGGAAAACAAGCAGCACTTAAACTGAGACGTAAGCGATCGCCTTTAGCAATTCGCACGCAAGTTGACTGAAGCGAAATTTTCAACGGCGTTGTTTCTTGATTCGGTTCAACTCGCACGTATCCTTGAGTAAAATTGTAGACTTTATCATTATTTTGCACTTCAGATAGCACCGCGCATAAATCAAAACTCAGCCGATCTCCTGTACAATAAATTTCTACCGATACATCACCAGCTATATGCAAATCTTCTGTCAACGGTGCAGAAGTGTAAGTTAAAACATCTGTCCGAGAATCGATCGCAGAACGCTCAAAAGACCCCGCCGGAAAGCTAGCATGACCTCCCAAAGCGGGAACGGGTCGCCAAGGATCGTGTACCAATATATCTTCCGATTGGGGATTGGGGATTGGGGATTTGGGATTTTCTCCCTCTTTCTCCCCCTCTCCTTCCAAAAGAGAGGGGGTTGGGAGGTGAGCTACTAATTTGCCTGCATCATCTTGCGAACTAGCTAAACCAGAACTTGACAAAAAATAAGAGATATGATTATTATTAGGCCAACTTTCAAACGATCGCCACAAATTACTGCCCATTTCAAATAAGCACACAGGTAACTCTTTCAATAATCCTGTATCTTTTCCTTTGAGAAATTGATCGAACCAGCGAATTTGCAACTTGTCGATCGGACTTGCAGCTGCCGAACCGTAGTCTACTGCACCAACTTTTCTGCCCCAAGGTAGATGCGCCCAAGGGCCGATGAGCAAATATTGAAGAAAGTCGCTGCGGTATGCCATTTCTTTGTACAAATGCAGCGTACCGCGCAGGTAAGTATCGAACCATCCGCCAATATGCAGTATGGGCAGATCTACTTCTTGAAAATACTGTTTTGGGGAAAGTTTTTCCCAATATTCATCGGGTTTGGGATGATTTAGCCACTCGTGATAAAAAGAGTCAGGTGCTAACTTTTTGAGGATTTCTGGACTGGCGGGAATTGTGTCGGATAAAGGTAAGTTGCGATAAGCAGCATAAAGCGCTTGATAGGCTTTTTCATCGTTTCGCAAACGGGCAGTTTCTGCTGCTAGTTGAATTGCCCAACTGAGATTGTCTTGCAAACAAAATGCACCTCCTTGATAAGCCCAATCTGTATATAAATCGTAGCCAATCATTGCGGGGCAGATTGTTTTTAATGCGGGTGGATGGGCGCTGGCGGCGTAGAGTTGGGTCATTCCTTGGTAGGAAAAGCCATACATCCCGACTTCGCCACTGCTACCGGGTAGTTGCGCCGCCCAGTTAACGGCGTCAAAACCATCTGCAATTTCGTGGTTAAATAGTTTAAATTCGCCTGCTGATGTGCCGCGTCCTCGGACATCTTGAATGACTGTAATGTAGCCGTGGGAGGCGTACCAGGAGGGGTGGGCGTAGACGACTGTAGATGCGATCGCTTTTCCATAAGGTTGGCGCATCAGCAACACCGGGAAAGTACCCTCAGCGTCGGGACGGTAGATGTCAGCATCGAGGCGTACCCCGTCGCGGGTGAACATTGAAACTGTTTCTTTAATCATTAGACATCTCCAAAAACTACCAAAGCCTTTCTAATATTGGTTTTTGACTACCTGCCCCCTTAAGGGGGCAGGTAGTCAAAAACCAACGGTTACATAGGGCTTTGACCGTGTTGCAGTCAAAATAGAGCGGGTTTATTAAATAAGATTATTTCATATTTGCCAGGATTTTTTAGAGATTTTAACTATTTAAAACTATCGCGCCTATCCGCCATCTAATTAACCCACATACGGCTAGAATTACTGGTTCATAATTGGCTGTTTTTAACCGAAATCTTTCGGCTGCTATCCGAAAAGTTTTCACCAGTCTAATTAGATCTTCTACCACCACTCTTCTTCGCGCCTTTTTTTGAGTCTCTTGTTTTTGTTCAACTGTAATATTTTTACTTCTAGTTTTCTTATGAGGTGTGTCAATTGCTGGTTCTCCTACATAAGCTTTATCTCCTTGAAACTTTTGGTTATCACTTAATTCTGTACGCCGTTCTCGCCAAATTTTTATATCGCTGGTTGCACCGGGCTTTTCCACTACTACATCAACTATTTCTTGACCTGTAGGCATGACAATTAATTGATTTTTAAAGGTATGTTTTTTATTCTTTCCTGAGTAATACTTTTTTTGCTCTTGATATGACGTAGGTCTTTCACGGGGCTGTTCGCAGCTATCTACTATTAACTCAAATTTGCTTAATATTTCGGCTACCCATGACCACTCTGACTCGTTTTTTTTTTACTTGTTCTACTAGAGATGCTGGCAAAAGCTCTCTTAATATTCCTAGCCAGTAATGAAATATATAGTTGGCCGCTGATTCGCTAACCTCAAACTGAACTCCTAACATTTGGAATGTTGGTAAGTGATGTAGGTATACTAGGGTTAAAAGAATTTGGTCACTCAGGCTTAACTTGGCTCTTCGTCCCCCTCCTGCTTTAATTATTCTCGTTTTTTTCTGTTCTCTTACCAGTTCCTTTTGATTGTGTAATCTTTCGGCTTGACTGATTAACGACCTTAGTTGTTCTTCATCGACACCCACTAATCTTTGGGCTTCTGATGGGTGCTTCTCTATATACTCTCTGAGTTGGCTCATTTTTGGCTAGGTAAAACTCTATTTTACCCTATTCGATCGCAGTTTAGTTTATATGTTGGAGATGTCTATGAGTCATCAAAGAATTTTAGATTTTAGATTTTAGATTTGTTTATTTTAAACCTGAAATCTGAAATTTAGCCTCTTCCATCCTTAAGAAACGAATTTAATTTCTTGATTTCATCAATCAACCCTTCAACTCCCGACACTGGCAAAATCCGTATTCCCAATTTATCGGCAAGTTCCTCAACGGTCATATCATCCAAAAACCTTGTCTCCCCATGCTTCAACATCAAAGCTGGCAATAAAATCCCATCTCCCAAATCTTTTCCTTGTAAATTTTCCAACAAATCCTGACCAGTCAACAAACCTGTAACGCTAATACTCTGTCCCCAATATCGACTGGGAAAAGCTGCCATATTCACCTGCAATCCTTTCACCTGATTGAGTCGTTGCAGGATTGGCTCAAATGCTAACTCAACCGCATTCCCCACTACCCAAGTAAATGTTTGCGATGGATAAATTTCCAATGGTAAATTATTAGCAGCTTCCTCAAACTTTCTCAGGAATAGGCGAATCGAACCCACACCATTATCTATTTGCGGATAATCTTCATAGTGGGATTCTGGCGGCAACTCCTGTCTAGCAATTAAAAACCACTCATCGGCTAACCAAACACACTGGGATTTTGGATTTGAGGATTTCTTGCCTTTGGCCACAAATAATGCTTGGAGTTCCTGCACTTGGGCAATTACTTCTTGTGCTTTTTCGGGTGTAACTGCCGTCAATTCATCTTCGGCTGGACGAAAGCGCGTCAAACCCACCGGAACTACTGCGACAGAAGCTACAGCAGGAATATCGCCTGTGTGGAATTTTGCTAAATCAAGCAAAGTTTGCTCTAAGTGAATGCCATCATTAATGCCGGGACAAACAACTACTTGGGCATGAATTTGCAGACGCCGTTTTTTAAACCATTTCAGATGTTCTAAAATCTGTCCGGCGCGAGGATTTTTTAGCAGGCGAATTCGCACTTCTGGTTCGGTGGCGTGAACAGATACGTAGAGGGGAGATAGTCGCATCTGTTCTATGCGATCCCATTCTTTTTGGGTAAGATTAGTTAGGGTTAAGTAGGAGCCATATAGGAAGCTGAGTCGATAGTCATCATCTTTAAGATAGAGGGATTTTCGTTTGCCTGGTGGCTGTTGATCTATGAAGCAGAAGGGACAGCGGTTATTGCACTGGATTAAGCCATCGAATAAGGCTGTCTCAAATTCTAATCCTAAGTCTTCATCGTAGTCTTTCTCAATTTCAACGCGATGATTGTTGCCTTTGGTGTCTATAACTTCTAGTTCCAGAAATTCATCGGCGCACAAAAATTTGTAGTCGATCAGGTCGCGGGGCCGATCGCCGTTGATGGAAACTATGCGATCGCCTATTTCAAACCCAATTTCTGCGGCGATGGAATCTGGGAGAACTTTGGTAATTAATGCTGGAAGAATCGAAGTTTCGCTCATTGGTAATTGTTAGTTGTCTGTTGTCAATAGTCAGTTGTCAATAGTCAGTTGTTTCTCTACTAACTACTGACTATTGGCCACTGACTGCTGACCGATGACCCTATTAGCTATTTTGCAGTACTCCAGCGGCGATCGCACCCAGAATTGCTACCCCGAATGCCAATCTATACCAGATAAATACCCAGGTACTCTGTGTTTGCAGGAAACGCATCAGCCATGCGATAGAGATGTATGAAAAAATTGTTGCTGAGATGATGCCGATTACGATCGGAAGCACTCCAGCACTACCTAACCCTTCCTTAAAAGCATCTTTTAGCTCTACCAATCCAGCTAAGGTAATCGCTGGAATGCCCAGCAAAAACGAAAAACGCGCCGCTGTTGCACGCTCTAAACCCATGAATAGCCCAGCTGTTAGCGTTGAACCTGAACGAGAGCAACCTGGGATTAAAGCCAAACACTGACCTAAACCCATTAATATCCCGTCTCGGACTCCAAGGGCTTCAAAATTACGCTTGCGTGTCCCCAGTCGCTCTGCTATTCCCAGCAACAGAGACATCAAAATGGAGGCGCATGCGATCGCTCCTAAACTCCGTAGGGGTGAGTTATCAAAGTCGGGTATCAGGATTTTAATTAACAACCCGAAAAAAACGATCGGTATCGTTCCCAGAACAATTCCCAACCCCATTTGAAAATCTTGGGAATTGTAATCTTTTCGGACGATCGCTTCTATACTACCTATCGTGATATTTGTCAAGTCACGCCAAAAGTACCACAGCACGGCGGCAATACTACCCAGCTGAATCACAGCGGTAAAGGCGACACCGGGATCGCCCCACCCCAAGACTACGGGCACCACTTTAAGATGAGCCGTGCTGCTGATCGGCAAGAATTCGGTTAAGCCTTGCACCATGCCTAGAATGATGGCTTGAAATATATTTACCTGAGCAACCGATCGAGTCGCAACTGACTCAGCGGTTGTAGCCGCTGACAGATGTGTGCCCAGAGCATTTAAAAATAGAGCTAAAAGAGCGCTGGCAGAACTGGTGCTAGCAAGCGTAAAAAGTTGATGTTTCGATAAACCCATGTTGTCCTCTAAGCACACGCGATCGAGCATAGCCTATCTGGGGACTGGTAGGGGCTAGTGCCGAAGAGCGGAAGTCAAAAGTCAAAAGAAGGATTCTTCTTCCAATGCCCAAACTGACCCCAATGCCAATGCCTAATGACTAATGACCTTTTGCCCAATGCCCAGTCCTGAGAAACTACGATAAAATAAAAACAATGCCCAGGGGGGGGATATTTTTTGTGATATCTTGAATAAGATAAACTTTAGTAACAAAAATTAATAATACTTTGTTAAACGATACCTTGTCAGCCTTCACACCTGTTTCCGCTTCTATTTCCCCAGCCCTGTCTGGGCAAAGCGAGTCTGCGTCTTTGCGATCGCGAGTTGGTTCCAAAAGAGCTTGGTTGGTTTTCGGGGCGGCTTCGTTTTTAGTTTCAGTGCCGGTGTTTATGCAAGCGCCATTAGTGCGGCTGCTGCCACTGCTAAGTTTATTTTTAACTGCCGGCTGGGTGGGATTGAGTTTCGCCTTGCAGAGGCGTCGGGGGACGCAGATATGGGGAGACTTGCTGCTGGGGTTCAGCTGGAGTTGGCTAGCAGGATCGATTTATTGGGGTTGGCTGCGCTGGGAACCGGCAATCCACTTGCCAGTAGAAGCGATTTGCCTGCCCTTAGCACTTTGGTGTGTGGCGCAAAATAGGTGGAAAGTGGGTAGTTTATTTTATTTGGGTTCCCTGTTTGGAACGGCGGTAACGGATATATACTTTTACGTAGTCGATCTGATGCCATCTTGGCGGCAATTGATGCAGGTAGAGCCAACTTTGGCGACACCAATTTTACAAAATGCTCTAGCGCAAGTTCAGACACCTTGGGGGATCGTATGGGCTGTTGTACTTGTCGGTGTTCTTTTAATCGTGGGTACTTTACCGTTACGCTCCAGACAGCTACACTGGTGGGCGTTTAGTGGAGCAGTATTGAGTACAATTTTTGTAGATAGCCTGTTTTGGTTGGCTGCAAGAGCCGCCTGAGCGAATTTATCGCCAACAGCACCGCTCTTGCGAGGGATGAAGGGCATTAATAGTGCCTGAATTGCTTCAAGATTAAGACTCTGACTAGCTCTTCGTCGCTTCTTTAGTCATGTGGTGACGTTGCAACCCACTACCACTCCTTATCTTTTACTTCGGACCGAATCTGGTAATCGCTACCTTCCATTAGTGGGCAGTTATTGCTGGACTGTTGGTCGTAGTGACGACAACAATTTTGTGTTGCCGGATCGTTGGATTTCCCGTAACCACGCAATGTTACAGTGCATGGAAACCGGGGAATTCTATCTGATCGATCTTGGTAGCCGCAATGGCTCCTTCGTGAATGGGCGCAGGGTAAGCGTACCCGTAACGCTGCGACATGGCGATAGCCTCACTTTCGGTCAAACTGAATTGGAATTTTTCTCGCCCACCGTCAACTATCAAGCTAACGCTCCTAGCAGTTCGCATTCGGATGAGTTGACGGCAACTTCGGCTTTGCACGTGCGCCGCCTGATCTCGGTGATGGTTGTGGATATCCGCGACTTTACCGGGCTAACCCGACAACTTGATGAAAAGATTCTCTCGGAGTTGATTGGCACATGGTTTCGTCATTCCGGCAGTATTATTCGGGAACATGGCAGTTGGGTTGATAAGTACATCGGCGATGCGATTATGGCGGTTTGGTTTCACGGTAGCCGGGGCATCTCTAACGAGGAGATCGGCAGCATTTGTCATGCTCTGAGCGCCCTCCACAAAATGACAGACGATTTGTACAATCAATATCCCTTGCCTTTCCCGCTGCGGATTGGGGCGGGAATCAATACTGGCTATGCAATGGTGGGGAATACGGGAAGTGGCGATCGGCCCGATTATACTGCTTTGGGCGATACGGTGAATGCTGCCTTTCGCCTGGAATCCTCTACCAAAGAACTGCGCCTGGATATTGCCTTGGGCGAAACTACCTACAAATATCTCTTGCCTTTGGGTGCCGAGCAATCTGGATTCAAGCAATACACCGTGCATCTGAAGGGATATGATAAGCCTACGCTGACTTATGCAGGCACCTTTGCCGACTTGGATACTTTGTTGGAAAGGCAGCCCCAAGGTTAATAAGCTCGAGTAAACGTAGGGGCGAAGCATTCGGGCTATAACCTATCGCTCTCTCCCTAGATTTTCACCCCCGTTTGCTTCGCCCCTACAAGCTAAAAAGGCACCAAGAAGTATTAGTGAATCGGTTTACTAGGGCGCTATAAACCGGATAATAATCTTTGATAAAGCTGTGTGTGGATTCAATCCGCTCTTTTAGGGAGGTTTTTATTTATGAAACGATTGCTGCGTTTGTTGATGATATTCGCTCTGGTACTGGGTAGCTTTGGATGGCTGGGGCAACCCCAGAAGGCAATGGCGGCTTCTTTGACTGGTGTCGCCTTACGCTCAACGCCGGTATTGGCAGCAGAATCGGCAGAAGTTCTGCGGAATCGGGTAGACCAAAAGCTAGGCCAGATGGGCGGAAAAATTGATTTGAACAACACGAATGTGCGAGCTTTCAGGCAATTCCCAGGAGTTTACCCCACCCTGGCGGGGAAAATTGTCAAAAATGCTCCTTACGAAAAAGTAGAGGATGTGCTGAGCATTCCAGGGCTTTCCGATCGCCAGAAAGAAATTCTGCAAGCTAACCTGGATAGCTTTACGGTGACCTATGTAGAAGACGCCTTAGTACAAGGGGCCGATCGGATTAACAACGGTATCTATCGTTAAAACTAGGGACTAGGGGAATTTTAGATTTTAGATTTTAGATTTGAAATCTGAAATCTTTTCCTTTTGCCCCTGGGCCTATTTTCACAGTTGGTTCTGGCAAAATGCTAACTAATCCCATTACGCTGGTAGTGGGACTTTTCTGGGGGTGCGGTCATAAGTAGTTGGTTGGCAGAAAGAGTCCCCCTTGTCCTCCTTGTCCCCCTTGTCCTCCTTGTCCTCCTTGTCCCTATCACCAACTGTTTTTGACCACACCCCTTTTCTGGGAGCTATTTTTGTATTCCTCAGATGTAAGTTTTTTACCGAGTCCAGACTTGCCCACCCAGTTCGATGTTTTGATCGTTGGGGCGGGTGCTGCTGGTTTGTATGCGGCGCTTTGCCTGCCAAAATATTTACAGGTCGGCTTGATTACTAAAGACAACTTGCCTCTGTCTGCTAGCGATTGGGCGCAAGGGGGCATCGCGGCTGCGATCGATCCCACGGATTCACCAGATTTATACATCGAAGATACAATGCGAGCGGGTGCCGGTCTGTGCGATTTGCCAGCAGTGAAGTTTCTGGTGGATCGGGCCCCCAGATTTGGGGGGCTAAGGGGGCGAAAAGCGTAAGTCCTAATCAACTTAATTTTGTTGTTAATACTGGGCTGTCAATGAGGGTTTCTGGCAGTCACCGTACTCGGAAGTGACCGTATTTTTCGAGCAGTTGGGCGATTTACTCTGCATCGGCGGTTTTCAGGGAAAGGTAGCGGTTAATGCCTACGACTAGCGCATCTCGGTTCACGGATGGGAAGGCGGGATAGTGTTAGGTTCTGGGGTGTAGTATAAATCAAAGTTAGGCGGAGAGGGCTAGGGATATGAGAGTAATTGAAATTACTGAGACAAGGTCGGCACTTGCGGAATATGCAAACAGTCAAGAGCCGATTATTTTAACCCGCAATGGACAAGTAATAGCGGCGCTAATGCCACTATAATCTGATAGAAATATAGATAACATTCCGACTAACTTGAGGGAAATGATAGAGGCAACCCAGTCTCGCAAAAAAGCTGAATTGGAAACAACTTTTTATCAGCTTGTCGAGCAATGCAGAAGAGAAAATCGAGGCGTTTCATCTACTGACCAATTATCAATGCACTCAGCGTATCAGCAAATAATTGGCATGGGTGGTGATGTGATACCGATGCTGTTGCGGGAACTGGAAAGAAATACTGGGCGCTGGTTTTGGGCTTTAAAATCAATTACCCGCGAAGATCCGGTAACTCCAGAACAGCGGGGATAGCCAATAAATTAAGCAAGATGGGTCGTTTTTTTTGACCAATGACTAATGACTAATGACTAATGACTAATGACTAATGACTAATGACTAATGACTAATGACTAATGACTAATGACT